>JAXDDP010000127.1:0-34140 GCA_034676785.1 Anaerolineae bacterium
ATGCACCCCATATGCGCCACCCATCTTGGCGCCCACTGGCAATTCTCGAGGGCCTGCATTTCGTCTTCCTCCTCATAACCGTTGTAGAACACTGAGTAACTACGAAACGTTGCGAGAGGTCATCCCCGTTGAACGCACGGCCTTCCGGGTGCTGCGCCCCGATATCTCCATTATAGCACAAATGTTCTGTTATGCAATAGACGGCTGGCCAGGGCAATCACATTTGGCTACTGCGGGCGTGCGCCACTGCCGTTCGCAAGGTCTCGCCGATCGGAATCGGGGCACCTCGCGCCGGGTGATGACGCGCTGGTTCTGGTGTTGACGCCCTTGGGCGCTTGGAACCCTTGCGAGGGTGCGTCGGAACACGCGGCTCGGAAGCCGGTGACATTCCTCGCAAGGGGACTGCATGCTGCGTTGTGTCGTGTTGGAGCGAAGAGCGGCGGGTTGAGTGGTACCACCCGTGTGGTATAGTGTCCGAGCAAGGGTGGCAGACACACACGGGAGGCACTCACGATGGAGTTCAACTTCGCAACGGCAGGAAAGATCATCTTCGGACGGGGTACGGTTTCTCAGGTCGGGACTCTGGCCGCATCTATGGGGTGCCGGGCACTGGTCGTGATGGTCGACGAAAGGCAAGCTGCTCCCGTCCTGCACTCCCTTCGGGAAGCTGCCGTCGAAGTCGTGGGCTTTTGCGTGACCAGCGAGCCAACGACGGCTTCGGTGCGCGAAGGTACCGATCGCGCCCGTGAGGCCGGTTGCGAACTCGTCGTGGCAGCGGGAGGAGGCAGCGTCATCGATACAGGCAAGGCTGTCGCTGCGTTGCTCACCAACGGGGGAGATCCCCTCGATTACCTCGAGGTCGTTGGACGGGGGCAGCCCCTTACCAAGCGCTCCGCACCTCTCATCGCGATCCCTACGACGGCGGGCACAGGCGCCGAGGTGACCGCCAATGCGGTGCTAGCCTCGCCGGAGCATAAGGTCAAGGTGAGCTTGCGCGGTGCTCTCATCCTGCCTCACGTGGCCCTGGTAGACCCTGAGCTAACCTATTCCGTCCCGCCAGCGATCACGGCAAGCACGGGACTGGATGCGTTGACGCAGGTTCTGGAGCCCTATGTCTCAGTGGCAGCGAACCCTATCACGGACACCCTGTGCCGAGAAGGCCTGTGGCGGGCCGCTGAGTCGTTGTTCAGGGCCTTCAAGGACGGGGACGACGCCGAGGCGCGCGAAGACATGGCGCTTGTGAGCTTGCTAGGTGGGCTGGCTCTGGCGAATGCGAAACTGGGCGCGGTTCACGGGTTCGCGGGCGTGCTAGGTGGGATGTATGATGCCCCACACGGGGCTATCTGCGGCCGACTGCTGCCCTATGTTATGGAGACCAACGTTGCTGCCCTGGCGGCGCGCGAGCCGACCAACCCGGCCCTGGGCCGCTACGGTGAGGTCGCTACCATCCTCACCGGAGATTTCGAGGCCACAGCCGCGGATGGCGTCGCGTGGGTGCGCGATCTATGCCAGGAGCTGGCTGTTCCCGGCCTTGCAACCTACGGTGTGAGGAGGGGGCACTTCGACGATATCGTCGTGAAGACCCAGCGATCGAGCAGTATGAAGGGCAATCCCCTCAAGCTCACGGATGCGGAGCTGGGTGCGATCCTCGGGGAAGCGCTCTAGCGTGTCTCGGTGAGCGCAGCCAGTGTGCGTTCGGTGGCCTGTGCCATCGTGAAGCGCGGGCGGTAACCGAAGTCACGTCGGGCGCGCGAGATGTCGTAGTAGTGGTCCTGGGCCAGCTCGCTGGCGAGGAACGGCGTCAGGGGCGGCTCCCCCCGCAGGCGCAGGCCCCGGTAGATCGCCACGAGTAGCCCGCCGGCGCCGCGTGCGAGGCCGAGCGGAATCCTCATCCGGATCGGTGGCAAGCCCAGCCGGGCAAGAAAGTCGCTGATCCAGGGCCAGAGCACGACGGGCTCGCCCTGACTGATGAAGTAGACGCTTCCCGCGACAGGCGAGCCGGGCTCAAGCGCGTCCGCCGCCTGAAGGTGGGCCTGAGCGGCGTCCTCGACGTAGGTAAGGTCGACCATATTTGTCCCATCACCCACTTGAGGCACGCGCCCCTGTCTGGCCCGCGCGATCAGCGAGGGCAGCAGGTGGTTATCGCGTGGCCCGAAGATGAGGTGGGGGCGGATAGAGGTGGTCAGAAGCTCCGAAGAGTTCGCAGCGAGGACCCGCTGCTCGCCGATGGCCTTGGTCTCGGGGTAGGGGCTTTCGTAGTGGTCCGGGTAGGGTATGCTCTCGTCCACGTTCCGTTGGTTCGTGCCGTCGAAGATCACGCTCGGGGAACTCGTATAGACCAGTCTGCGGACGCCCGTGGCCCGGCAGGCTTCGATCACGTTGACCGTGCCCGTGACGTTGGCTTCATAGAAGTCGTTGTACGGGCCCCACAAGCCGGCCCTGGCAGCTACGTGGTAGACTACATCAACCGGCTGCCCGTTGTCGTCTCGACAGGCATCGGTCAGCGCCTGCAGATCGCGCAAGTCACCTCGAACCTGCCTTGCTCCAAGGGCCTCCAACTCAGGGTAGCTGCCGCGCGAGAAGGTCGTGACGCGGATGCCGCGATCGATGAGCTGATCGACGATGTAGCGACCCAGGAAGCCACCGCCGCCGGTGACCAGCGCGTGGGATGAGAGGCTATCCATCAGAGTGCCTGATCCTGAGAGTCGGCGTGCGGCGTCACCACGCTCTTCAGTTGGCTATGTGGAGCGGACGAGCTCACGCATCCCGCCTGCGCCGTTGACGACCGATGAGCCAATAGATTCCCAGGCTCAGGCCGGCGACCAAGCTGAGGAAGCCCCACGTTCTGGCGGCGCTTCGCGGTTCGGATGCAGGCTTTGCTGGGACGACGTCGGGGCGCTCTGCCGGGGATGTTGCGATCTGCCGTATCTGGCCATCTCGCCGCAAGGCCACCGCTGCCCATACTGCGAGCTTCTCGCGTTGGATCTTGGCATTGTGACGGACATCGGTGGGGAACACGCCTGGATAGAAGAGAACGTGTTCGATGGCGCGAGTGTGGGGATACTCGGACCCAAGGGCAAGCAACTCCAGTGTCAAACGTTGCCGCGCCAGGATGTCTACAGGGAACCTACCCTCTTTCGGTTCGACCACCAGGGCCGGCGTTTGGTCGGTACCATTGTCGACGCCGACCAATGCCGTGCGGCTGACATCCTGGTGTCGATTGAAGATCGTCTCGGCCATGACCGGGTAGAGCACGGCGTCCCGGGTCCGGACGCGGTGCGCCTTGCGCCCACAGAACCAGAGCCTACCCCGGGCATCAACGTAGCCCAGATCGCCCATGCGGTGCCAGACTTCGCCGTCTTCCCGGATTTTGGCCAAAGCCGTCTGCTCGGGGCGGTTGAGGTACGTCCGCGTGACCATGGGACCTTTGACGACGATCTCACCGATCGTATCGGGGGGCAGGGCCAGATCGGGCCGCCACACCTCGATCGGCTCGTCAGACACAGGGATGATACGTATTGTGACGCCGGGGAGGGGGACACCGACGCACATACCCTTACCTGCTTCGGTCAGCGCTGCGGTTTCCGAGAGGATCTCCCGCCCGCTGATCGTCGTGAGCGGCATTGCTTCGGTTGCTCCAAACGGCGTGAGGATGTCGGCCTCCTCACCAAGAACCTCCACCAGCATTGTTCTGATCAGGTCGGGCGGCACCGGCGCACCTGCCATCAGGAGGCGTTTGATCGTTGGAAGCTTGATGCCGTGCTCGACGCAGAAAGGTGCGACGCGCTTCCAGATGGTCGGCGAGCCGAAGGCATTCGTCACTGCGTGTGTCTGGATTGCTTCGACGACGTACGCGGGGTTGATGTCGGCTGACTTCGTTGGATCCATGTCGGGGATGATCGTCGTGACACCCAACGCCGGATTGAAGAGTGCGAAGATATACAGGAGGGCCAGATCAACTTCGCCGGGCAGGATACCCACTGTGTCGCGCAGCAACTCAACTTGTGCCTTGAACATCCCGTGCTCGTAGACGACGCCCTTGGGAATGCCCGTGCTGCCTGAGGTGAAAGCGATCGCGGCTTCGTCTTCGAGGCGTGTCGGCACAGCTTCAAATGGCCCCTGTCGGCGCTCAGCCAAGTCAGCCAGGTAACCATCGGCTAGCAGATGCCCTGTCATCCTTCCCCCGCCAACCGTCACCGTGTGACGCACCGTCCTAAAGGGTCCGGGCAGGGCCCGGCGCAGGATGTGCGCAATGGGCATGCCGATGACTGCCTGAGGCTCGATCTCCGATACGCACTGCAGGAACGGGCGCAAGCCCATCCCGGGATCGATGAGGGTTGGGACTGCCCCCATCTTGATGAGTGCGAAGACCAGGGCGATCAGGTCAGGACCGGGGCGCAGCAGCATCAAAACGCGATCGCCCTTGGCAACACCAAGGTCGGTAAGCCCGTGGGCATACGCGTCGCAGAGCTCGTTGAGCTGCTGGAAAGTGAACTGCGTCGTGATCGCGCGGCCATGCTTGTCCCGCCCCGCGGGGAAGATCACCCCAGGCTGATAGGGCGCCTTGGCAGCGACCTCAGCCAGAGCGGCGGCGATGTTGAAGGTCTCTGATCCTGGGTTCCCCATAGGTGGTAGCTAGGCGCCGACGGCTTTTGTGCTCGACTGATGGCTGTCTGTTCGTCTGAGGAACTTCTGCATGAGGGGCAGGATCCGCTCGTGGGCATCCTCGACGACGTAGTGGCTGGCATCCTCGAAGACGTGGACCTCCGCATTGGGGAAACGTGCTTGCCAGCCAGCCAGGAAGTCCTTCACCGTGAAGACGAAGTCCTTGGCCCCCCAGAGAATGAGCATAGGGCGGTCGCCGAAAGCTGTTAGCCCCTGGTCAATCGCGTCGACTGTGGCTCGCGTCGGGTGGTCCACAGTGACCGGAATGTCCTGGACGAAGCGGTAGATGGCGATCCGATCATGCCAATTTCCATACGGGGAGAGGTACCCGGACCGAACCTCACGCGTCATTCGTTCCCGATGGCCCACGCCCAACCACACGGCAAGCCCGGCGAAAGCATTCAGCCCACGCAGCAATCCTTCTCCAAGAACCGGGCTGCGCGCAACCTTGAGAACCCAAGGCACAGCCGGGAGGTAGAAGGCTGAGGTATTGAAGACCACGAAGCGCTCAACCGCATCCGGGTGGCGAGTCGCATATCCCATTCCGATGGCGCCGCCCCAGTCGTGCACCACCAGCGTTGTGTGTTGCAGATCCAGATGGGCGACCAGAGCCTCCAGATTGCGAATGTGCTGCTCCAACGTATAGGGGTAGTCCTGTGGCTTATCCGATAGACCACAGCCTACATGGTCTGGTACAACCACACGATAGTCCTGGCTCAGGGCTGGGATCAGTGTCCGGTAGTAGAAGGACCAGGTCGGGTTGCCATGGCACAACAGCAGAGGCACGCCATCACGCGGCCCCTCATCGAGATAGTGCATCCGGACTCCGCCTACCTCAAGCCAGTGCGATTGAAACGGGTAGGGCGCCCGTCGCGGACCGAACGCCGGTGACGCCATCGCTACCACTGGATGCCCAGGACGATGCTATTGATGCCGCTACCGACACCAAAGAGCACGACCCGGTCCCCGTCCTTGACGAAGCCGTTGTCCAGACCGATTGCCATCGAGATTGGGGCGGCAACCGATGCCGTGTTCCCCAGATACTGAAGGGTTGGGTAGTCGATCTCAGATGGAAGATCGAGGGCCTTTAGCGCCACCTGCCGCTGCGGCTCGCTGACCTGATGCGTGAATAGGCGATCCACCATCGCGTTCGTCCAACCCAAGGCGCCCTTGAAGCGTTCCCAAGCCTGTGCCACGACCTTGGTGCCCTCAGAAAGCAGGGCTGATGATTTGGTCCGCATCCACATCCGCTGCGCAACGCATAGTTCGCAGTGTTCGGTGTTGCTGTACGCGACGCCTCCAAGCAGGCGCTTTCCGGTGCGCGACACGTCCTTGTGTCGTAGGATCATCGCGACGGACCCGGCGCCCAACGTGAACGAGGCGAGGTTATCCCGCAGCGCCTCGCGATCGGGAGGGCTGTTGCGCATATGGTTGATGGTCCACAGTTGGCCTTCGCGGGGATCCTCCGCAGCAACGACCATGCCGGTGTCGATCTGACCCAGCTCGATCATATTCGCGACGACCAGCATGCCGTTGAGGAACCCAAGGCAGGCGTTGACGATGTCGAAGCTCATAGCCGCCTGTGAGAGCCCCAGTTTGTTGTGGACGATTGATGCTGTCGCCGGCTCGATGTAGTCGCGGCAGACCGACGTGTTGATGAGACACTGGATATCGCTCCGATCCACCCCGGTGGCTGCCAGTGCCTTCTCGCCGGCCATGGCCGAACCGTCCGAGACCCGCGTATCATCATCCCACCAGCGGTGTTCCTTGATACCGGTGAGGCGCTCGATGTAGCCATTGGGCGTTCCCAGGGCTCTGTAGACCGTCTGGAGCTGCTCTTCAAACCACGCTGTGGTTACAACGCGTTCCGGGATCACATATCCCAGGCCTTCGATACAGACGTTGCTAAATAACATTCCCCTCGCCTCATGAAGTTTCTGGCTCGAGACCAGGCAAGATTGTACCACCATCAGGGCGGTTGTGCCAAAGAAGGCTGGACGTCACCGCCTGACCAGAAGAACGCCTCCGAGCACCAGGGCCAGGCTGACCAGGAGCATAGGGCTGAGATGCTCGCCAAGCACAAGCGAGCCGAGGATCAGGCCGTTCACAGGTACGATATAGGTGACCAGTACCGTGAACGTCGCTGTCGTACGGGCCAGCAGCGTATAGTAGATCACATAGGCGACGACGGTTCCGAGGACAGCCAGCGTTACCCAACTGGCCAGCGCCTTCCCGGAGAGCGATATCGCCAGCGGCTGCTCGAGGAGGAAGGCCATAGGGGTGATGAGCAGGAACCCCATCGTGAACTGACCAGCAGCGGAGACCATCGGCGGTTGACCCTCGAGGTGTTTGTGTGCAAAGATCGATGCCAGCGCATAGGAGACGGATGATCCAACGATGGCGAGCATTCCCCAAACCGACGCCGCGATTCCCTGACGTATCTCGGGCCACATCAGCAGTCCGACTCCTGCAAATCCCAGCACCACACCACCCGCCTTCAGTGCGGTGATGCGGTCATCCTTGGTCAGCACGTGGGCAAGCAGGATGGTGAAGATCGGGGTGGTTGCCTGCAGCAGTGCGGCCCAGCCGCTGGGGATATATTGCTCACCCCATGAGATCAGGCCAAAGGGGAGCGCGCCGTTGAGCAGTCCTACGACGGCGTAGGACTGCCACAAACGCCATCCCCGGGGAAAGGGCACGCTCCGTGCTTTGAGCAGAAGCCAGATCAGCAGTGACGCGATGCCGAGGCGACCCGCCACGAGCGTCATCGGTCCGATCTCGCTGACCACGATCTTGATGAACAGGAACGACGTTCCCCAGATGCTTCCGAGGAGGAGGAGCAGAAGTAGGTTCATGGAGTTCGCACTGCCAGAGCGACGCCGGTGAGGATCAGTGCTCCACCGGCAAGCGTGGTAAGTGTTGCTGGTTCACCCAGAATCAGCCATGCCAGCAGCGTGGAGCCGATGGGCTCCGCCAGGGTAGCCAGCGACACGAGAGTGGGCGACACGTGTCTGAGCGCCCAATTGAAAGACGTATGGCCGACGAGCTGCGGGAGCAGCGCGACCAGCACAAGCCAGAGCCAGTTTGTGGGACTGAATCCTGTCAGCGGTGTGTGTGATAGCAGGGCCAGGAGCATCAGCACGACCGCCGCGCTGCCGTAGACAGGCAGCACATACGCCACCAACGGCAGGCTTGGTCTGAGGCGCCGGCCGATGAGGAGGTAGATCGCTACAGCCAGGGCTCCCACGACCGCCAGCAGGTCACCGCGAAGCTGATGCGTTCCCTGGCTAAGGTCCTCGAGCCCGATGATGGCTGAGCCCGTTATGGCAACGACGATGCCAGCGATGGTCCCCAGCCGCAGCGGTTCCCTGAATAGCGCCCACGATAGCACAACCACGAACAACGGGCTCACACTCACCAGGACGACCGATGCAGCGACCGACGTCATAGCAAGCGATGTGATCCAGGTGTGAAAGTGAATGGCAAGGACGAGTCCCGAGAAGAGCAGCAGTGCCCAGTCCGCACGACGTAGCTTCTTCCAGGCGGCGCGCACCGGCGATGAGACAAAGGGGAGCAGCATCAGCGTCGCAAAGGTCAGGCGCCACGCTGCAATGGCCAGCGAGGGGACCTCCTGTTGTGCCAGCTTGATAGCCGTCGACGCTGTGGAGACAGCCAGTACGCCGATGAGCAGGGCCATCCACGGGACGAAGCGCGGTGCACTTGCCGCATCGCGGACAGCGTCGCTTCGTCTCCTGTGTTCCCTCATTATGTGCACCCCTGTCGAACGGTGATATACTGGCTAAAGTAGGCGCTCACGAGCCGCGATGATAGCTGATGGGCAACGGCGTATTATAGGGTATTCGGCCTTGGCGCCAATCCCCTGCGGACGCGTTTTCTTGAGCGCACGTAGCTGTGGTATAATACGCGTAGGGGGATAATGATCTTCCAGGCCTTAATGATAGGCTTAACTCAGTGCCCAACGATACGTCCAAGCCGTTTTCTAGCATCCCACTATAGGAGGGTAGACCATGGCTGAGTATAGCAAGCACCTGTACCTGTCGATGTTGCCGGAAGCTCTGGTTGCTTCACAGTTGTCCCCCGAGGAGTTCGGCGCTTATTACGCCGTCGGTTCAGAAAAGCGATCCCGGGGCCAGGCGATTTTCTTTGAGTTGGATCCTGATTACCGGACTGAGACCCTTCCCATCGAAGAGGGACTGCGGCGGTGCGTCCCCCACGACGATGGCACGCCGAAGCGCTCTGTGTACATCTCGGTTTACCGAGCACTGGAACATATCTCGCTGGATGCCATTCTCAAACTCTACCTCGTGACCCAAGATGGCCGTACGCTGGCTGTGGACTCGGTCGAGAGTTGTCCGGAGGACGTAAGCGGACTGCATCTCTATCAGGAGATTGCACCAGTTAACCCGCTGGTTGTCAGCACGCTCGGTCCTCTCGACTTCTATGACCTGATTGTCAAACACCCCACAACACTGCTGAAGCTGCCGGCTGTGTGTTTTGCGGAGCTGAAACTCGGGGAACTGGCAGATAACCCTGAGTATGGCAGTGTGGGGGATTTGCCCTATGCAAACATCGACCATTTGCGCCAGTGCCTGGTCGATCTGCGGACAAAGATCATTCACACCAAGATGGTTGACCGGGTCAGCGCACCCACGTTCCCGTACCGGCTCTTGAAGACCGGGCTATTCATCGGGAACGAACAGCAGTTGCGCTGTTTCCCCCTGCCGTCAGCGGAGGAGTTGCGCAGCAAGCACTACCGCTGGTGGCGGTCAGCCGATATGTAGCGTGGGTGCGTTCGGACGGCTCCCGGCACATAGTGCCAGAGAGGTAGCCGTCTGCTGATCTACCAGAGGCTCGCCGCTCTCTCCTGGCATGCCGAGGCTTGGCCTCGCCAGGGGGCCGTAGTCGGTGCCAGGAGAGGCGCTCGAGCCTATTTGTGTGGATAAAGCACAAGACGAATTCGTAGGAGGTCTGGAGGAGACATGGATATCTGGGTTGTTGTCAGTTTCATTGCAGGTCTGATTTCGGTGGGGGTGGCTGTACTGACGTACCGTTGGGTGGCGAAGCAGGACCCCGGCAACGAGCGAGCTCAACGCGTCGCGCGGTGGATTGAGGAGGGCGCCAAGTCGTACCTGAAGAAGCTCTACACCGCATTGGGAATGCTCGCTGCGGGCATGGCGATTCTCCTGGCGATCGTGTTCGGTATTCAGAAGTCGCCCACTTACGGGTTGAGCATCGCCGTGACGTTCGTGTTTGGCGCACTCTGTTCGTCCATCGCTGGCTATATGGGGATGACGATTGCGGTCAAGGGCAATGTGCGCACCTCCGTCGCCGCTGAGAAGGGGTTGACCCCAGCTTTCAACGTCAGCTTCAAGGCTGGCTCGGTGATGGGGTTGGCGATGGTCGGTCTGGCCCTGATCGGTATGAGCCTCATCTGGCTGGTGACCGGGGAAGCGCAGCTGGTCCTTGGTTTCAGCTTTGGTGCCTCAACGCTCGCGCTGTTGGCAAAGGCAGGTGGTGGTATCTACACGAAGACTGCCGACATTGCTGCTGACCTCGTGGGCAAGGTTGAGGTGGGTATCCCGGAAGACGATCCCCGTAACCCGGCTGTCGTGGCTGACAACGTCGGAGACAACGTGGGTGATGTGGCCGGAATGGGTGCCGACATCTTCGACAGTTACGTTGCCAGTTCGGTGGCTGCGATGCTTCTTGGAACGGCGCTACCGAATCTGTCCGGCGACCAGCATACCCTTTACACCATCTTGCCGCTGATTCTGTGTATGTTGGGCAGCTTCGCTTCATTGATCGGTTTGCAGTTCGTCAAGGTTAAGGAGGGCGACAAGCCCGGCCCTGCTCTTAACCGTGGTACGATCTATACCACGATTATCTTTGCGATCCTGGTGACAGTAGTAGTCCTCATTGCGAAGATCGACCTGGCTGCGCTGTGGGCGACACTCGCTGGATTGATCACCGGTACGGTCATCGGGTTCACCTCCGACTTTTTCACGGGTGACGACCGACCGCCTGTTGTCGAGACAGCCAGGGTATCTGGCTCCGGTTCGGCAATCACGATCATTACCGGCTTTAGCTATGGTCTGATCAGCATCGTGCCCACGGTCATTGGCATCGTCATCGCGATGCTCATCGCCTACTACGTCGCTGATGCCTCTGACGTCATCACCGGCGTCTATGGTGTTGGCATCGCCGCGGTCGGCATGTTGTCAGTAAGCGGTATGATTGTTTCGTCGGATGCCTACGGCCCGATCGTTGACAATGCGCGCGGTATCGCAGAGATGGCGGGGATGTCCGAAGAGGTCATTGAGGTCACCGATATCCTGGACGCTGCCGGTAACACGGCAAAGGCCATCACCAAGGGATTTGCCATCAGCGCCGCAGCTCTCACGGTGCTGGCGCTGTTCTCGGCCTACGCCAGCGAGGTCTACCAGGCGACGGTTGAGATCGCTGGATCGGCTGAGCCAATGATCATCAGTCTTCTCAACCCGATGGTCATCGCCGGTGTCTTCCTCGGGGCTGCTACCCCACCTCTGTTCAGTGCCCTGACGATGCTGTCGGTGACTCACAATGCTTTCGACATGATCGAGGAGATCCGCAAGCAGTTCCGTGAGCATCCTGGCATTCTGTTGGGTACTGAAGAGCCTGACTATGTGACCTGCGTTTCAATGGCTTCACAGAACGCGCTGACCTCGCTGATTCTCCCAGCCTTCCTGGCAGTGTTGCTCCCGCTGGCGGTTGGCTTCGTGATGGGCCCGGAGGCACTGGGTGCCTTCCTCGGTGGCGCGATCTTCACCGGCATTCTGTTTGCGCTGTTGATGGCCAACGCCGGTGGCCTGTGGGACAACGCCAAGAAGTACATCGAGAGCGGTCACTTCGGTGGCAAGGGCTCCGAGGCACACAAGGCCGGTGTTGTCGGTGATACAGTCGGTGATCCCTTCAAGGATACCGCTGGCCCGTCGCTGAACACCTTGATCACGGTGATGTCTCTGGTGTCGTCGCTGTTCGCTCCGGTTCTCGCGGCTTTCCACATCTTCTAGTCACTGCCGAAAACGACAAGCCCCCGCGTATGCGGGGGCTTGTCTGTTTTGAGAATCTAGCGGCCTGAGGCCAGAACCTCATCAGGTTTGAGCGGCAGCACAACGTGGAAGTCACTTCCAGGGAAGCGCTCCTCGTCGTGACCGGGGCTCTCTGCCCAGATCCGTCCCCCGTGGGCCTCCACGATCCCCCGGGCAATGGCGAGGCCCAACCCGGGCCCACCGCCCTTGAACTTGGTCTCACCCGATGAGTGGATCGCGACCTGACCATTCTGGTAGAACTTGGCGAAGATCAGATCTTGTACGACAGGGTCAATGCCGATCCCGGTATCGCTGACGACGATCTCGACGGCAGCCTGACCGAGGACCGTATCGTTAGGTCCCAGAGTGCGGCCCCAGATGCGCACCGACCCTCCATCGGGGGTGTACTTGATCGCGTTAACCATCAGATGGCGAAAAACCTTGCGGATCCCTGTTGTGTCCGCTTCGATCAACGGAAGGCCCGATAGGCTTCGTTCCAGGCTCATCGTGATCCGTCGCTCCCGCAGGACTGGTTTCAGCGTCGGGTAGATCGCCTTGATCAGCACAGCCGGAAACATCGGCTCAGGGTGAACCTCGAGCGTCTGGCTGTCGATGCGCGCCATATCAAGCATGTTGTCGACGATCGTGTTTAGCCGGCTGGCCCCCGTAAGTAGACCCTTGATGACCTGGCCGCGGAACGGGTCATTCGCGAGCTCAGCATCAGCGGCGAGCATCTGTCCATAGCCACTCAAGACGGTCAACGGGGTCCTCAACTCGTGGGATGCCACCGTAATGAAATCGGTCTTGGCCTTGTCCAAGCGTTTGAGCTGCTCGTAAGCCACCTGGAGGTCGTAGCTCTGTTGCCGTAGTTGGCTCACGGTCTGCTCCAGGGCAGCATTGACCTGGGTCAGGCTATCGTACAGCCGCGCGTTGTTGAGTGCCACAGAGGCTTGCTGCGCGAAGGAGAGCGATAGCGAGACCTCCTCATCCGTGTACGGCTCAGGGCGCTCGCGGGCCAGGCTCATCATTCCGATGACCGCATCCTCTACGAGGAGGGGGACGCCAAGCCATGACTGTGCCGGCGGGAGACCATCGACGTGTTGCCAGTCGGGGCGCTTCGAAATGTCCGCGATGATCAACGGCTGTCTGGTGCCGCAGATGGTCTGGTAGACATCATCGGTCCGAATCGGAACGCGAATGCGCAGCGGACTGGCATACGCTGGGAAGCCCCTGATGGCGCGCATGATGAGCTCGCTGCCTTCTTGCAGCATGATCGCGCCGCGATCGTACGACACGATCGTGGCGAGGTGCATCAAGATCATGTCCAGGACGCGTTCGGGGTCGAGCGTCTGTGCCAGCGTCCGGCCAATCACGCTGAGGTTCTCGATGAGCTGGCGCTGCTGTAGTTCACGTTCCGAGCGTTGCGCATGTTCGATGACTGCGGCCAGATGGCGGCCAATTGCCTGGAGCATGCGGAGGGAGCCGGGTTCGCCATCAGTGCTGCTGCGCGAACGGAGATGCAACAGGCCCACGACCTGATTGTGGATCTCCAGGGGTACGGCAATCGATAGCTCCGTCACATCCCGGCTGCGGCGGAGGAGGGAACTAGCGCGATGCGGGATAAGCACTTCCGTGAGGCTCTGACGCTCACGGATCGCCTGGCCCAAGATGCCCGCCTCGTCAGTTCGCGTCCAGTTGCCGTTGGTGCCGAGGTGTGGGTGACCGGGCCCAGCATGGGCTCGGACCTGCAGCGCGTCCTGTGCAGGATTCAGAAGGTAGAGGCTGACGGTTTCGACGTGACAGCGGGCTCGGACACGTTCGGCGGCCAGTTGTAACAACGAGGTGAGTCCCGTCGTAGGGGTCAGGAGTTCCGTGATCTCGAGCGAGAGCTCCAGAGCGGCTTCACTTGGCAATCCTGGACTTTCGCGGGCAGCTGTTGAGTGGACTGCGGACACATCACGCCCGGTAACGTCTTGTCCCATGTACCTGCTCCTGATAAATGACTGCGTACAAGCCGGTCCGCCACCCGGGCGTGACGCCTCAACTGCTATGAGAATATACGATATCCTAACTCCGTCAAGGTCTAGAGCGTTTCGAGCGCCCTCTGCATACGCTGCAGCCCATCCAACAGAAGCTGGCGAGGACAGCCGAAATTCAGCCTGATGAACCCCTCCCCCTCTGGTCCGAAGTCGGTGCCCGCGTTGAACGCCACGCGCCCGCGATTGAGGAAGAAGTCCTTTGGCGGCTCTGGAAGATCCGCCGAGCGGCAGTCGATCCATGCCAGGTATGTGCCTTCGGGACGGACCATCTGCAACTGGGGTGTGTGGGTGGTCACGTAGTCGACGACGAGATCGCGGTTGCCTTCCAGGTAGCACAACAATGCGTCGAGCCACGGCTGTCCGTGGGCATAGGCAGCTTGCGCAGCCACGTAGCCCAAGAGATTGGGCATACCGGCCAATCCGCCGCGCCCAAGATAGTAGGCGCGGCGTAGGTCCGGATTGGGAATGATGGCAAACCCGCAATCCAATCCAGCGATGTTGAAGGTCTTACTGGGCGCCATCAACGTGATGGAACGCGCCTCAATCTCCGGTGCCAGGCTGGCGATGGGGATATGCCGATGGCCATTGTAGATCAGATCGCAATGGATCTCATCTGAGCAGATGATGGTGTCGTGGCAGAGGCAGGCTTCCGCCATCATGAGCAATTCGTCGCAGGCCCACACCCGGCCGACAGGATTGTGAGGGTTGCACATAAGGAAAAGCCGAGTCTTGTCCGAGATCGCTTGTGCAAAGCGGTCGGGATCGATACCGTAGTGTCCATCTGTTTCGTGGGTCAAGGCCATGGATTGGGCCAGCACCCCTGCGTTCCGTGCCGCGTGGAGGATGGGTCCGTACACGGGTGTCTGGATCAGCACGCCCTGGTCGGGGCCGACGAGCCCTTTGATCGCGACGTTGAACCCGGTCACGATGCCCGGTACAAAGACGATGGCATCCGATTCTACGTGCCAACCGTAGAGTCGCCACAGCCGTTCGACAATGAGGTCCTTGAGCTCCTGCGAACTGGTCTCGTAACCGAAGATGCCGTGGTTCACACGTTCGTGCAGTGCCTCGATGACGGTGGGTGGGGAGGCAAAGTCCATGTCGGCGACCCACATGGGGAGTACCTCGTCACCATAGACCTTCCACTTCAGGCTCTGCGTCTGCCGGCGGTCGATGATCGTGTCAAAGTCGAATGTTGTGTTGGAAGCGCGGACTTCGGTCCGCGTGGCTCCAGACTCAGCCATGGTCACTCTCCTCCTGGTCACCCAACGCGTGTTTTTCGTGCGGTAAGCCGTTGCCGATTATACCATCGGCGGTGGACTGCACATCTCTGTGTGCCTGGTTGACTCGCCACCTGCGCGTTCTATACTGGCTGCGTCTACGACACCACAACTCGGGCCGGTCAACTGCCGTCCCATCAGGAGGATAGAATGGCGAAGGAGAATGAGCAGAAGCACCCTACCGCAATCCCAAAGGACGATGTCGAATCCAAGAGACGTGAACTCGAGGAGCAAGTCGCCGAGACCAAGCACACGTTCACGATTGCCGGCGAGGAGATCGCTTACACGGCGAAGGCCGGTACGCTGATTCTCAAGGATGACGAGGGGAATCCCAAGGCCTCGATCTTCTACGTCGCCTATACGCGGGACGGGGTTGAGGATGTCAGCCAGCGACCGATCACCTTCTCGTTCAACGGCGGGCCGGGGTCTTCGTCGGTCTGGTTGCACCTGGGCGTTCTGGGACCTCAACGCGTGTCGATGGATCCCGAGGGGAACCCGTTGCCCCCACCGTTCAAGTTGGTGAATAACGAGTATTCGCTGCTCGACGTGACAGATCTGGTCTTTATCGATCCTGTGAGCACCGGATATAGCCGGCCCGCACCAGGCGAGGAGGCGAAACAGTTCCACGGGGTGGAGCAAGACATCACCAGTGTTGCCGAGTTCATCCGCCTTTTCACCGCGCGGGCCCAGCGATGGACCTCGCCCAAGTTCCTGATCGGCGAGAGCTATGGCACGACCCGGGCGGCCGGACTTTCGTCGTATCTCCATGAAGAGCTGGGCATGTATGTCAACGGGATTATGTTGGTCTCAGCGATCCTCAACTTCCAGAGTGCCCGTTTCTCGCTGGGCAATGACCTACCCTACATTCTCTTCTTGCCGACCTATGCGGCGACGGCCTGGTATCACAAGCGGCTGCCCGAAGACCTTCAGACGTTGAGCCTGGTCGATTTCCTAAGCCAGGTCGAGGCGTTTGCGATCGGCAAGTACACCGTGGCGTTGATGAAGGGTGCCGATCTGCCCGGCGAGGAACGTACCGAAATCGCTGCTACACTGGCCCGCTTCACGGGGCTCACGCAGACCTATGTCGAGCAGACGAACCTGCGGATCAACATTCACCGCTTCGTGAAGGAGTTCCTGCGTGAGGAACGCCGTACCATTGGCCGGTTCGATTCGCGGGTCAAGGGCATCGATCGCGATGCCGCGGGCGAGCACCACGACTATGACCCCAGCTATGCCACCGTTCAGGGCGCGTACACGGCGGCGCTGAACCACTACGTTCGCTCGGTACTCGACTTCAAGAGCGATCGGGTCTACGCAATTCTCACTGGCAACGTGCAGCCCTGGGACTACAGCAAATACCAGAACCAGTTTATGAATGTGGCCGAAAACCTGCGACAGGCGATGACCTACAACCCCTATCTGAGGGTTTTCGTCGGCAACGGCTACTACGATCTGGCGACGCCGTACTTCGCGACTGAGTACACCTTCAACCACCTGGAGCTCGACCCCACTCTGGAGGGCCACGTCACGATGGGGTATTACGAGGCCGGGCACATGATGTATCTGCACGAACCGTCGCTGCAGAAGCTCAAGATGGACTTGACCGCGTTCATCGAAGCTACGCTCAGCGACAAGTAGGACGAAGATGCACCAAAGAGGGGGAGCGTGGCTTTCCGCTCCCCCTCTTCTTCTTTTACTGGCTCGTAGTCGCTGCCGATAACCGGTCGTATACCGGGACCAGCACGCGATATGTCTCTCGGAAGCTTAGGCCCAACTCGGTGTAGATGCCGCGATTGCGGGGGTTCGGTTCGATGGTCTCGGCGACGGGGTTCATTGCCGCTGCCATCGTGAAGTCAGCATACGCCCCTACGCCAATGCCCCCGACAAGAGCCGCTCCCATTGATGTCGCCTCTTCCAGAATCGCCAGACGCTGAACGGGCACATCGTAGACATCGGCCATGATCTGATTCCACAGGCGCCCGCGAGCACCGCCACCAATCAGCCGGATGGCGTCGATCCTGGCGCCCTGCGCGCGAAAGGCATCCAGGATGATGCCGAGGTTCATTGCCACACCCTCTAGCACGGCGCGGATCATGTCGGCCCGCGTGTGGCGGATGGTCAGGCCGACAAAGGCTCCCCGCGCTCTGGTGTTCCAGTGTGGGCTGCGCTCGCCCATAAGATACGGCAGGAACAGCAGGCCATTGGCCCCAGGCGGTGACTGCGCCGCTTGCCGGTTCATCAGCTCGTAGGGACTCATCCGTAACGTGGGTGCAGAATTCACTTCGATCGGGCAAAGCTGGTCCCGCATCCACTGATACGAGGCCCCCGCCGCCTGCATCGTCCCGTCGGGCATAAACATGCCGGGCACGACGTGGGCGAAGGTGAAGGTCATTGCATCGGGATCGTAGATCGGCGTGTCGGTAGCCAGGGCGATCCAGGACGACGAACCGATGTAGTTGTAGGCAAGTCCCTGCACCACGACGCCGGCTCCTACGGCGGCGCAGGCACCATCGCCTCCACCAATGACAACTGGGGTTCCGGCGCGAACCCCCGCTTCGTCAGCCACTGAAGGTCGCACCGTTCCGACGACAGTGGTCGAAGGGTGCACAGTGGGGAGCCGTTCCGGATCGAAGTCAACCGCTTCGAGGATCCGTGGCGACCATTGCCCGGCCTCGAGATCATAGAGGTTCATCCCCGATGCGTCGGATGGGTCGGTGGCGAAGACCCCCGTGAGTCGCGCAACAATGGCATCCTTGGCATGGGTGAACTTGTAGGCCTGTCGATAGACGTCGGGCTGGTGGTCGCGCAGCCAGAGGATCTTGGGCAGTGAGTAGGATGAACTCAGCCGGTGACCGGTGATGCGGTAGACATCGCTGAAGGGCACCCGCTCGCCCACCCAGGCAGCCTGGTCGACGGCCCTCTGGTCGGCCCAGATGATCGCCGGGCGCAGTGGACGCGCATCGCGATTCAGCGCCACACATCCCATCATCTGACCGCTAAACGTGATACAGGCCAGGTCACCGGCAGGGGTGGCGGTCTGCGCAAGCAGCTGGCGCGTGGACGCACAGACGGCGTTCCACCAATCCTCGGGGTCCTGTTCCGCCCAGCTTGTATGCGGATAGGCCGTCTGGTAGCTGTGGAATGCACTACCGATCAGCTTGCCGTCGGCATCGTAAAGTGTGGCCTTGTTGCCGGTGGTGCCCAGATCGTGGGCCAGGATGACGCGCGGCATATCTATCGGCGTGCCCAGGTGTTGGACATCCGGCCGGCTTCGTTCACAGGCCCGCCGCGTTCACAATGTCCATCAGCCTTGCATAGGCTACGTCAGCTTGTGCCGCGACATCGTCCCAGCGGGCCTCGATCGAGATGGGGCCATCGTACCCACCGAGCAAGAGTCCGTGCAAGAACGGCGTGAAATCGCAGTCTTCGAATCCTGGGGGTAGGCGATGCTCCACCGTGGCAATGTGGACGTGGCGTAGCAGTGCTCCGCTGGCGACCAGCTCACCGAAGTTATCGTGGTCCAAGCCCCAATGGTAGGCATCTGCCAGCAACCGAAAGCTCGGGTGATCCACCTGTTTGACGTAGCGTGCTGACTCACCGACACTGGTGAGCACGTTGCACTCCCCCCGGGTCACATTCAGGGGCTCAACCACGACCGTTACATCGTGCGCTTGAGCTCGAGGTCCAACCATGGCACCAAACCAGACGAGTTGTTCCCACGCCTGGTCACGGTCAAATCCATCGGGTATCTGCCGGGCTCCGCCGGAGCCGAAGACGATGGTGCGAATGCCTGCAGCCTGTGCACGCGAGAACGCCGTCTCCGCATACGCCTCCAAGGCAGCTCTGTCTACGACGGGTCCCGTGATCTTCAACGACCCAGGGACGAAGCTGTTGGCGGCAATAGCTGGTAGGCCGGCAGCCTTGATCCTCGCGAGCTCGGGCTCGAACGTGGCATCATCAGCGAGCGGCATCAGGTGTTGCTGAACGTTCAGCTCGACAAAGTCGAATCCGGCCTGGGCCAGCGCGGGCCCATACTTGGGGTCGGCACACACACCAACCTGCATAGGTTAGCCTCCCTGCGATCGGGTCACGTATCTCTGGATGATAGCCATACACTACCTAGACGAAGTGCAGTCCTACCTCGGTGGCAATGCTACGGATGTAGTCGGCAGCGAGCCGGAAATCTTCCTCTCTGCCGAGGTGCTCAATCATCAGCGGGGTATCGCGGTCCAGTCTATCCAGTTCGCGCAACAGGGTACGGTAGTCAAGATGGCCAAGGCCAGGGCGCACCTCATCGAGGTGGGTCGTGAGCTTTGTCGAGAGTAAGGTGTCCTTGGCGTGGCAGCTCCGTATGTGAGGGCCGAGTTTGGTGAACCACTCGCGGATCAGGTCGCGGTTGCGAAAGTAGGCCTGTGGGCTGTTGATGACATTCACCATATCGATGTGGGCACCGAAGGCATCGCGATCGACCGCCTTGAGAAGGGCAAGGTAGCTGTCGGCCGTGTCAGGGAACATCCAGGGCATCGGCTCAAGTGTATAGTAGGTCCGTTGGGGTTTGACCGCATCGATGATTGCTCGGGTCACCTCAACAACCTGGTCAAACGTCTCGGGGGAGAGATTGTCCGGATGGGGACCATCCCAGGGTTGCCCTCGAGATCCGGAGATGTTGACACAGCAGCGCGCCCCGATCTCATCCGCCAGCGCTAACTGGGCTTGGCACTTGGCCAGGGCTGCCCGCGCCTCTGCCGGGTCCGAACTCATAGGGTTGCTCCAGGCGCCAACCTCGGCGATGACGACGCCGGCATCGGCCGCGGCCCGGGCATAGGCCTGGATGGTCGCGCTGTCGGCATCGGCACCAACGGGGCAGTAGGCAGCGCTGTAGCCTGCATTTCGGAGCTCAGCAATCCAGCGCTCAGGTGTCGGGTGTTCCGCGAAGATTGAACCGCCAAGTCGCATCGCGTCGGCCTCCTGTTGGTTGGGGTATATATGGGAAAGGTAGATCAGTTACAGACGCCGTTTGTTCTCCATCGCCCGGTCGTAGGCGTCCAGATAAGCGTGAGCGCTCTCTTCCCAGGAGAAATCCTGGGCCATACCCCGCCGGCGCATCTTGGCGATATGGTGGCGTCGATCGTACCATGTGCTCACGGCCCATCCTACGGCATAGTAGATCGCGTTGATGTCCAGGGACGCGAACTTGAACCCGGTGCCACCTCCGACGCGTTCGTCGTATTGCTCCACAGTGTCTGCCAGACCGCCGGTGTCTCTCACGATGGGCAGCGTCCCATACCTGAGTGAGTAGATCTGATTGAGGCCGCATGGCTCGTAGCGAGAGGGCATGATGAAGAAGTCCGAACCGGCTTCGATCCAATGGGCGAGGCCGTTGTCATAGCCGATGTGGCTCCCAATCCGACCAGAGTAGCGCATCGGAAGCTGACCATAAAAGGCTTCCAGGCCTTTGTCACCCGATCCAAGGATGGCGAACTGGACGCGCATGTTCTGCACGATGGGCTCGATAGCGTTCGCGAGGATATCCAGACCCTTTTGGTCAGCAAAGCGGCTCACCACACCCACGATTGGGATCTCCGGATCAACCTGGAGGCCAAAGCGTTTCTGGAGGGCCTCCTTGCAGGTCGCCTTGCCCCGCAGATCGTGTCGCGAGAACGGTGCCGGAATGAGCCGGTCGGTTTCGGGATCCCATGACGCCGTATCGACGCCATTGAGAATGCCCACGTAGTTGTCGCCCTTGTCATTGAGGTAGGGAGCCAGGCCATGTCCTAGCGCGGGCGTGCGTGTCTCGTCCGCATAGGTGGGACTGACGGTGGTCACCAGGTCAGCATAGACGATGCCGCCTTTGAGGAAGTTCACGTTGCCGTGGTCCTCGAATTTGTCCGGGGTGAAATTGCCCCACTGCAGGCCGAAGTAGTCATAGTGGTGTGCGGGGTACACACCCTGGTATCCGATGTTGTGGATGGTCAGCACGCTGGCGGATTTGCCGAGCACCGCATCGTCCCAGTGCCAGATTTTGAGGTAGGCGGGTGCCAACGCCGTGTGCCAGTCGTGGCAGTGGACGATGTCTGCATCGAAATGCAGATCCCGGCACAGTTGCAGGCCCGCTCGGGTCAGAAACGCAAAGCGCTTGGGGTTATCAGCGTAGTCGTTGAATGCCTCATCGTGGTACAGGCCGCGACGCCCGAAGTACTTGTCTGACTCGATGAAGTACACGGGCACATCACCGCTTGTTCGGGCAATGTCGACTGAACACCACTCCTCAGCATTGCCCATCCAGACGCACATCTGGCGAAAATGGGGCTGCAACCGGTGCCTGGTGGGGTCGATGAAGCCATACTTCGGCATCACGATCATGACATCGTGCCCCAGCGCTTTCAGCGCATCGGGCAGGGCCCCTACGACGTCAGCAAGGCCCCCAGTCTTGGCAAAAGGCACGCACTCCGACGCGATCATCACGATCCGCAGTTGTCTCGCCATTAGCAAGCTCCTCAGTCTGCGTCAATACGCATAGTCCGCTGGAGCATCGGGCACAGGTGTTGTCGGGCCGCTAGATATCGACGGCAGTCGACCGTGACAGCTCCTTGACCTCTTCGGCAGTCAGTTCGCGGCCCAGCTGCTCGGACCGGTAGATACCTTCGGAAATCAACATCGTGTTAAGTGCCAGTTCTGCAGTGGGAAGCAGCTCGACGCGTCCTTGCAGCGCCGCAATCCAATGGTGTTGTGGGCTGTCGTAGACATCGCCAACTTCGTGAACGTTATGGAGCCGGTAATCCAGCTGCCCCAGATCTGCGCTGCTGTTGAGCGCCACATCATCCACGCTGTGGTAATACCCGAAGGGGTCCAGCCTCACGCCGCCATCGGAACCTACGACGTAGGAACCACCCAGGCCATCGAGATGGATTGCCCAGGCTTCGATGATGTCAAAGGCAATGTTGTTCTCGAGCCGGACGAACCCCATTCCCAGTTCCTCGACATTGTAGCCGCTGATCTCGCGGCGCCGGGGATCCATCGGGGTCTCCTGGTAGGTCTTCCCGGTGATGGTCAGGACTTCGGGATTGCCCAAGAGGTAGAGGATATTCGCGATGTGATAGACGCCCATATCGTAGAAAGCACCGCCTGCGGAGATGGCCCTGTTAACGAAGTTCTGTGATCCGTAGCCATCCACGAAAGGGCGTCCGCGCCGTCGAAAGCCAGCGGAACGGGCGTGATAGATCTTGCCCAGAAGGCCTCGGTCAACGAGGTACTTCGCAGCGCGCGTCTCCTTGCTGTAGAGCGTTCCGAGTTGGATGGAAAGCTTCTTGCCAGTCTCCCTGGCAACGCGCAGCATGGTCTCTGCGTCTGTATAGGTGCCTGCCATCGGCTTCTCGCAGTAGACGTGTCTGCCGGACCGGAGTGCAGCGATCGTCCCCGCCATATGGAGGTTATTGTGCAGGCAGATGTCGATGGCATCCAGGTCGTCGCGCTCGAGCATCTTGTAGCCGTTGTTGTACACGTGAGGGATGCCAAACTCCTTGGCAACGCGCTCACCCTCTGGCTCATCGATGTCTGCCAGCGCCACGACCTCAGCTGCATCGATCTGGCGGTAGTTCCGAAGGTGCACCTTGCCAATGATCCCGACGCCAATGATGCCAATGCGGACCTTGTTAGCCATCTGCACTCTCCTTGTACGTGTGGATTGGACGATGACCTCCCCGCCAAAGGGCCGTTCTAGTCAAAAACACCCTTCAGCAGGCTGAACGCTCGCCTGGATAGTGCCCTGCTGATGACGAGTACCTCGAGCCCGATGATGACCGCCACAAAGATCCCAATCAGGAACCGGACCTGGTCAACAGCGATGATCGGGATCAGGGGCGGAAGAGGAACTCCCGCCTCACCCGTGATGCGGAAGAGCGGTACAAAGAGTCGCGATGCAAACGAACCGATCAAGGCTCCCCCCACCGAACCATACAAGGTGAGGAACGCATACTCCATGACGACCTGAGCCGTGATCTGGCTGCGCAACAGTCCGACCGCACGCAAGATGGTGAACCGCTCCAGTCGCTCCCGTAGCGAGGCATACGTGTAAATCAACAGCCCCATGACAGCCATGACGACCGCAGCAACGAAGCCGACCGAAAGCGTGCCGAAAACGCCCACGCGCTCGAATCGCCCCTGTTCCTCACGAATGGTGTTGATCGCGTCCTTTTCCCTCCCGGTCCCAATTCGGAGTTGGGTCGGGATGCTCTTGATGACTTGCTGCGGGTCGGCGCCGGCATCCAGCCTCATCCAGATTCCGTGCGGCACTGGCATGCCGATGTAGAAGTCGAGGTACTCGAGATTTCCGATGAGCACGGGGCGTTCGTCTTCGTAGACCGTGGGGAAGTAGTCAAACGTCCCGACAACGACAAACTGCTCGGCGATGTGGAACTCGTAGTTGATGGCAATACTCAGGTTGATCGTGTCGCCGATGTAAAGGTCATTGGCTTCGAATAGCTCGCGCGAGATCAGCACGCCGTTTGTCGCTGTCGCGAGCTGATTCATCAAGGCCCCGAGCGATTCCTGGGCGAAGTCGTCCCGGAACCAGGAAACGTTCGGGAAGGTGAGCCGGTCAATCGCCATGAAATTGCCACGGAACTCTCCCGTGTTCATCAGCTTGGTGCCTACGGTGTAGACACCCACCGGAGTTGCCGCTTGGACGCCTTCAAGATCCGCGAAGTTGGCGGGCTGGGGAATCCACTCGCCCGTCAGAACGGTCGTTGCCTCGGAAGTGCCCTCGGACAGGGGATACACGCTGAAGGAGAGATCCGTACCGGCGTTGTAGTAGATCCGGTCAATCAGCCACTGATCAAGGCTGGCCGCCATAGAGAGTGTGTATACGCCCAGGGCAAGGGATGTGATCACGAGGAGCAAGGGATTGATGTAGGTGTGGCTGCGCCGGCCCAGTTGCCGTAGTGCCAGGTGTGGGGTGGTCCAGGGGATCAGACTCGCCACGTAGTCCAGCGCGCGCATCAGGATTGGGAAGATCCGCAGCACCATGAGGGAAGCCGTTAGCATGAACATAGCCGGAACCAGAATCATCAGAGGATCCTGGTAGATATCGGCTGGTGAGTTCTGCACAAGGGCTGACAACGATCCCTTCAGCGAGACCTGGCGGTAGGCATAGTAGGTTGGAATGACCAGCAGGAAGTCCAGATACGCGCGGTACCACAGGGGACCCTTGGATAGTCTTGCATGCGCCCGGTCTACTTCCACGGCGCTGAGCTTGGTTGCCCGTGCAGCCGGAATGATGCGCGCAAGCAGCGCCACGAGGAGCGCGAGGAGAGTGAAGGGCACATTAAGTCCACGCAAGGCCACCGGCAGGGGATCACGCGCAGTGAACTCCAGGAAGCTGGCGGTATTTCCCATCACGCGTGCCAGGATCATCCCGAGGCCAATTCCCAGCGGGTAGCCGAAAACAAACAGGACGAGCTCTTCGAAGAGGGTCAAGGTCAGGATGCTAGAGGGCCGCATGCCGCGGCCTACCAGGGTCGCTGTCTCGCGCTGCTGCCATTGGGAGATGATCGTTGAGGAGAGCACCAGGAAGTAAAGCAGGAAACCGAATGCCGGCAGGTTGAAGCTCAGCAGGATGATGCTGAGTGTGTCGCCTCGGGTGACGAAGGATTTCAGTGGATCGAGGGGCGGTGTGTTGATTCTGGTCTTGGGCAGATAGCGGTTGATAACGACCTCGGCCCGTGCGAATCCCTGAAGGTAATCCTGTGCCAACTCGGGATAGACCTCATCACCATTCAGGATGATATGCCACGCCGCATACCAACTTCCCGACGCTACCAATGGCTGGATCCGGCTGACATAGTCGTCTCGCCGGATGAGCAGTGCATTCTGAAGCGTGGCGTCGGGGTTCTCGAACCAATAGCTGGATGTCGGATCGGCTGCTTCCCAGATGCCTGCAACACGGATCGGCGTCGTCGCAGCCTGGACGTTCACACCTATCTCCAGTTCGTCGCCGACGTTCATACCCATCTTCTCGGCGAGGCGCGTGTGCATCCAGACGTCGACGACCTCACCGGAAGTTGCCTCCGGGTTCATAGCTTCACCAGCGGTGATGGCCATGGCGTCGGAGACACGCTCGATGTAGGCTATGTCAACGGCTCCCAAGAAGGTCCCCGCCTCGCCGTACTGGGTAGTGCCCTCACGCGGCTGAAGCATCATATTGCCACTGTGGATCTGCATTGTGATGCTGTCCACAGGTAGGCCGACCTCGTGGGAGAGCGTGGCCGCGACGTTCTGGGCGAGTCTCTCCCCCTGTTCGACAGTTACCACGCTCTGTGTCGAAGGGAAAGTGTAGACACTGGTCGAGAACGGAGGACGCCCAGTCATACGGCTGAACTCGGCCAATTCCTGGTCAAGGATGACCTGATCGACAGCCTGAGCAAAGAACGATGCGTTGCTGACGAGGCCAACTGCGAGCACTACGCCCAACAGGGCAAGGAATGTTAGGCCGGGGTGGTTGACTAGACGCTCAATGGCGAACTGTACGATGGCATAGAACCGGTAAAGAGCCTTGATCATATCACTTCCTGTGATTGTGCCGTCGCCCTGCCTCAGACGACACACGTGTTTGAGTATCAGTCCCGAAGTATATCAGGGGATAGAGCTGAAGCAAACAGCACGCGCCAAACCATAGGGCGGCCTGGCCGCCCTATGGTTATCGTCGAGATGGCGCTGGATGGACGCCTATAGCAGCTTCGAGAGGAAAGCTATCGCGTGCTGGATGTCCTTGATCTGCTGCGGGCCAGTAATCTCGCGCTCGATGGTGAGCGCTCCGCTGTACCCCAACGCTTTCAGTTTCGCTATCAGAACGGGGAAGTTCACGCGCCCTTCACCGAGCGGTTTCTCAACGCCCAACACGCGTCCTGCCGTTGGGTACTCACCATCCTTGGCGTGCACACCGCGGATGTATTTGCCCAACAGGTCCAACGCATCCACAGGATTGGCCTTGCCGTACATCAAGAGATTGGCGGGATCCAGGTTCACGCCGACGTTGTCGAGGCCAAGGTCCTCGAACAGCCGTAGAAGGACAACGGGCGTTTCCTGACCTGTTTCAAACCACAGACTGATGCCACGCTCCGCACAGTATGCAGTCGCTTCCCGGAGGGCGGCAATCAGTGGTGGGTAGAGGGGATCCGTGAGATTCTCCGGGATGAACCCCGCGTGCGTGGTGATGCTGGGCACACCCACACGAACGGCAAAGTCGGCCCCCTGTTTGAGGGTTGCCACGCGCTCGGCTTGGGTCGCGGGCGGTACCAGTCCGATCAGCACCGGTCCCTGCTCGAAATCCCAGATATGGGGGCCCTCCATACCGGTCCAGATCGTCGTGATCTCGACCTCGTGTTCCTGGGCCGCCGCAGCTAGCCGATCCGCTATCTCATCATTCATCAGACTTCGCTGCCAGCAACTCACCTGGCAAGTGGGAAGTCCGAAGTCGCGGACCTCTTTGATGGTCTCCTCAGGACCCTTCTCCAGTGGGGCCATAACGCCCAAGCGCATTGTGCTCATATTCGCTCCTTCACAATTGGTTTGTGATGTTGCTCCGGGCAACGGTGCCCCTTGCACTGGCTGCCGAGAGCGGTTTTCTGCCTATGCCTGTTCGATTGCTTGAATCTCACGACGTATCAAGGCCAGGGAATCACGGGTGGATTCCGGAGAGCAGAGCTCGGGCTGAACCCCTTCCGTGACGCAGTTCAGAAAGTACGAGATTTCACTCAGGTAGCCATCGCCCGGCAGCACGGGCGCCTCACGAGAGATCACCCGATCGGGGCTGTCAAAGATGATCAGCCGTCCCTGCGAGTAGCGCAGGAAGGCCCGGTCAAACCAGGCATCAAAGCCGGCCTCGAATGGTGTCTGGAACGGCGTCCATCCGGCGTACATGTGAACCTGGGGGCCTTTGTCGTAGCAGAAGATCGCATGGATCGCGTCGTAGCTGGTAGCCCTCTCCGAAATGCGACCCGTCGCAAAGATGCGGTCTGGCCAACCCAGGATCGACTGGATGTAGTCGACATCGTGGATGTGAAGATCGAGGATCGCCCCACCACTCAGCCGTGGGTCGAGGTACCAGTCGCCAGACGACCACCTTGGCCATCCACCGGTTCGCCAGATGTTGAGCGACCGCAGTGTGCCATAGGCGTTCTTGCTGATAGTCTCCCTGAGGAATTGGTACTCGGGCCAGAACCGGATCACCTGGGCCACCATCAGCAGCCGGTTTGCTTGTTCCGCGGCCTTGACCATGCGAGCGCCATCCTCGGCGTTCAGCGCCATGGGCTTCTCGCAGATGACGTGTCGTCCTGCTTCTAGCGCCGCAATCGTGTAGGAGGCGTGCAGATGGGTGGGTAGACAGATATCGATCACGTCGACATCTGCGTTGCGGATCAGGTCCATTCCTTCGCCGAAGCGTGCCACCCTCGTCAGGTCGGACGAAGAGCTGATGGTTGATGCACTGAACTGAACGTCACGGCGCGGCGTCGTTCTCTCGGGCGCCAGATCCGCAAGGGCAGTGATCTCGGCTGCGGGTAGCTGTAGGTATCGCTTGGCATGAACCCAGCCGATGCCTCCCATTCCCACAATGCCAACCCTGAGCGGCTGGTTCTGTTGCATATGCATACCCAAGATCAGGCCTCGTTGACCTGCACCAGAGCCTTCAGAACGCCTTCATCGCGCCGATCCACAATCTCGAAGGCGCGGCTTGTTTCTTCCATCGGGAAGACGTGAGTGGCTAGAGCAGCGACGTCGATTGCCCCTGAGAGAACGAGCTGGATTGCCCGTGGGTACGTGTGTTTCATGCGGCGGACGAGCCTGATGGTCAGGCCTTTTCGGCGTACGACCGACGCCGTCATCGTCATCGTGTCATCATCGGGAATGCCCACTACGACGACACGGCCGCCTGGCCGCGTGACTTGTGCGGCCTGATCGGGGGTGAGAGATGCGCCTGCTGCCTCGAACGCAACATCGACACCGCGTCCCCCTGTCTCCTCAAGGATCGCTGCCACGACGTCGCCGGCTGTGGGGTCGTAGACCGCAAAGGGAGTGCCGTTTCCCCCGATGTAACGCTCCGCATAGTCGCGACGATAGGCCAGGGGCTCGGACATATAGATGGCGCCAGCTCCGGCCGCTCGCGCCATTGCCGCTGTGAGCAGTCCGATACTGCCAGCGCCAAAGACGGCTACGGTTTCGCCGACCTTGAGCTTGGCAAGGTCAACGGTGTGGATCGCGACGCCGAGCGGCTCCAGCAGCGCACCTTCCACGGGGGTCATCTCATCCGGGAGCGGAAAGCAGTTCGCCGCTGGCATGCGGATTGCCTCTGCCAACGATCCCTGGTAATTGGGCGATCCGCAGAAGAGTACCGCGGGGCACAGATTGGGGTGCCCGTGGAGGCATGACTCACACGTGCCACACGGGATTGCCGGCTCAACGGCTACCAGCTGCCCGACCTCGAGGCCACGGACACCATCGCCAAGCGCCTCGACCCACGCCGAGAACTCGTGGCCCATAATCATCCCTTCGCCCACGATCGCGTTCCCGATGGCACCTTCGTTGTAGTAGTGGTGGTCGGATCCGCAGACACCTACGGCCGCCACCCTGAGCAGTGCCTCATCCGGACCGGGCGGCCCCGGATGGGCGACCTCGACGATCCGGAGATCGCGCAGGCCATATAGGCCCACGGCTCGCATCATCGATGGGTAATCCGTCTTGTCCTGAGCCATGGTAGTGTGGTCCTCCAACGCCTTTGGTTGTGACGATCGCGTCTCGGGTTACCGGATGCGGGTATTCTGCTCGCTCTCCCACATATCCGCATTCGCGCCGAGCGCGCCCTTGAGCGGTTCGGTCGCCTCGTTCAACGCGGTAGCCACATCATCTGGCAGCACCAACTCAGATGCCTCGACGTTCGCCTTGATCTGTTCCGGGCTCCGCGCGCCGGCGATCACCGTTGTCACCGCGGGCTGCCGCAAGAGCCAGGCAAGGGCCACGTTGGCCATGGGGAGACCTGCACCGTCGCAGATCTCGCGGATGCGGGCGAACGCAGCAGCAGTCTCCGGCTCTGCGCCGGGACCACCGTGACGCGTCATCGGGCGTGTGTGCGATGAGAAGTGGCGCGTGCGTGCGCGCTCGTCGGGGATATCGTCCAGTGTGGCGAACTTCCCGGTAAGGATGCCGTGGAAGAGTGGGCTGTAAGGGGCTACGCTCACGTTGTGCTCCAGGCACACAGGGACGATCTCGTGCTCGATGGCGCGGAAGAGCAGGTTGTAGGCGAGCTGATTGATCTCGATGTGGCTGATGTTCAGCAGGGCTTCGAGGTCTTGCTTGCCGAAGTTGGAACATCCCACGAACCTGATCTTGCCCTCTTCCCGGAGCCGCGCCATCTCAGCGAGCGTGTCCTCGAAGGGTACCTCCCAGCTGGCCCAGTGCATGTAATAGATATCGATGTAGTCGGTTTGCAGGCGACGGAGGCTGGCCTCACATGACGCACGCAGAGCCGCCGGCTCCAGGTGGTGGCTTGAGGCCTTGGTCGCGATGATCACGTCCTGGCGGCGACCTTTGAATGCCTGGCCCAGCAGCTCCTCCGATCGACCCTCGCCGTAAGCCTCGGCGCTGTCGAAGAAGTTGACGCCGACCTCGACCGCTGTATTCAGGGCGGCAATGGCCGCTTCCTCGTCTTGGGCACCCCAGACCTGGTCGCCAGCGATCGCCCAGCAACCCATACAGATCGTGCTGACGTTGAGTGAGCTTCGTCCGAGCGTTCGGTATTCCATCCAGTATGCCTCCTCAAGGTTTCTATGTGTTTCCGATTATAGCCGTGGGTGTTCTGATTGCGAAGGCGCCGGACCGGTCACGTCCCTGGAAGGGATGGGCTCCGCCACCAGCCCAGGATGGGTCAAAGGCCGAACTTCTCCTCGATCAAGGCCAATGCATCATCGCCGATGGGCACCATTTCGCCGATGGGCGAGGTGTCGATCAAGGCTGTGGCGCTGAACTCTGCTACCTCGAGCCGGTCAAACGCCTGAGCGAGATCCCTGCCCGTAGCGAGGATGGCATCGTTCTGCAACAGCACCACCGGGACGCGGTCCGAGAGCCGCGCCGATAGGCCGGCGCCATCGCCAAATTGCTCGCCATACGGGATCAGGGGAATATCGCGAAGCACAATGTAGCTCTCCGGGATCGTGCGCGTGTCAAGCTTCCGCCCGGTGATGCTGTAAGCCGTGGCGCTTGGACACTGCGCCGTGATGACTGCCCCAATCTCGGGATGGTCGCGGTAGACAGAGAGATGGAAGCGAACGGCGCGGCTGGGTTCCTTGCGCCGCTCGCGCCGTCCTCTGGAGATGAGCACAATGTCATCAATATCCAGGTACTTGCGGTCGATCCCAAACGGCGTGATGAGGAAGCTGTCGGCATCGACCCGCGCCGAGACCGTGCCCTCGGTGCTGGTCATCAACCGCTGATCGTAAGCGCGGTGGACGATATCCACGATCTTCCGTCGGAGTGTAAGCTCAGCTGTCGTGTGGGACTTCGGCGTGAATTTGGGCAGCTTCTCCCCACGCTCACGGGAGAGAGCGATGTCCTCGTCGGTGAGAGAGCGTACCTCGCCCACGGTGCGCGCTCGAATGAGCGTTCGGGCACAGAAGTCCAGCGTCTCGAAGCGTTGGAACGCTGCAAGCAGCCCTTCGGCCCCGGCGACGATCCCGTGGTTCTCCAGCAACACGACGTCCACACCCTCGGCAAAGGTCGCCGCGATCACGTCGCCGAGTTCCTGACTCCCCGGGAGCGCGTAGGGCGCATAGCCGACCGTTCCACAGACGTAGTGGGCCTGGGGGATGATCTTGGTATTGGGGATCTTGCGCACGATGCTAAAGGAGACGAGTGCGGGCGGGTGGGCGTGGACAATGGCGCGAAAGTCGGGGCGGCGGGCATAGATGGCACGGTGGAAGGGATACTCGGATGAGGGCTTGTGAGGCCCAATGATCGTGCCGTCAGGCTTCACGCAGATGATGTCGCTCGGTGTCAGGGACCCCTTATCGATGCCTGCAGGTGTGATCCACATATCACCCTCAGCATCCAGCATCGAGAGGTTTCCACCCGACGTCGTCGTCATGCTGTAGCCGTAGATCCGCTGCATGATCGTGACAATCTGCTCTCTTGGTGGCAATAGGTCGAATCTCCTGGGGCACCTCACAGAGGCAATGATACGGGCTGGCCACCCCGCTCGGCTGACCGGCGGATCGCCAGGATTAGCTCCTGATCCAGGCGGGCCTGGAGGGGGCCGTACGAGGGCTGGGTGCCGTTCCGTACGGCATCGGCAAGACTCATCAGGCAGCCAGCCACGCCAATCTCGTCGTCGTGCCATTGGGCGCCACGGCCCTGAAGTTTGGGTCGGAATGGGTTCTCCCAGACCACGATTGGATTCGCAGGGTCGCCCGTATGGGCGATCATCGCGATGAGTGCCCCTCCATCACACCGCTCCCAACGGCGCTCGACGGTGATGAACCGTGGCGCCTCCCCTCCAGGGGCGAGAAGTGAGAGTCGTTCCTCCACGTCCAGCCCCGTCCCGACGGTGATGCCCATGCCCCGCTCGGCCATGAAGCGACTACTGCGCCACCACCGGAGCGCTGAATCGTATCCCACATCGGTCCAGTGGAAGATACCCACCTTGCCGCTCTCGAACTCGATGAGCCCATGTTCCTGGGTCTCGCGACGAGGGCCGAAGGCTCCTGCATTCATGGACCAGTGGGGCTCGAGGTCATAGGTATGGACCGAGCCGGTTACCCGCAACGGTCGTGTGTCGAAGCCCAGGTAGCTGCGCATCACGCTAATACCGTGGTAGCCGTGGCCGGCATAGTCGTTGAAGGAGACGTAGACCCGTCCAAAGAGGCCAGACGCGATAAGCTTAAGCTTGAGCTGCTCCAGCGGGCGCCTGTGGAATTGCTCTGCAACTTCGATTTTGAGGTTTTGTTCCTCCGCAATACGGATGATGTCATCCGCTTCCTCCAGATCGTGAGCGATCGGTGTCTCGAGCAAGACGTGGAGCCCGCGTTCCACAGCCATCTTCCCGATGATGCCGTTTGCGCCGTACGCTACGGAGACGATGCCGATATCGGGGTGGGTCTCGGCCATGAGTTTGTCGAGATCCGTATACCACGGTACCGCGAGTTCCTCGCCCAGGCGCTGTGCCGAAGGCTCGCTGCGTCCCCACACCGACACAAGTGTCACGTCCTCAGGCAAAGCCTGGGTGACGGGGCCGTACATATAGCTCGATCGCCTGGCTGTACCGATGATGGCAACGCGTAACGGGATTCTGGGCGCAATCATAGATGGAGCCTCCTATGCGGTGGTTGCCGCTTCGTGTTTGGGGTAGCTCGCGCCATCATTATACGGTCGCTGGCGGCAGAATGAAAGCTGCCGCTGTCCTGGACACCTATCAGGACAGCTGAGCGAGGAAGCTGTCGATGGCGCGGTACGCAACGCGGGTAGGCGGGGAGATGCGCAGTGGCAGCATATCGAACGCGTGCTCCACCATGGGGAGCGATACCAGCGTTGCGGTGTTTCCTGCCGTTACCAGAGCCTTGTGCAGGGCGAAGACATCCTCAACCGGGATGACGTGGTCGTGCAGCCCCTGGAGGATGAGCGTCGGAGGGCAATTGGGGTCCACGTGGGCGATGGGCGAATAGGCGAGAAGAGCGTCGGACACGCGATCCAACGGGCTGCCGAACAGTCCTTCGGCAAGCCGTGTCCAGGGGAGGTAACCCTCCGGGGGGAAAAAGCCCAGGATCCTGCCCAAGGCGGTTGCCAGGGGATGCATTGCCTGCTCCGACCAGTGATCGGAGAGCGTACGAAGGTCGGCAACCGGGTAGAAGGCAATGACGGCACAGGCTGAGGTATCGCCATCGCGCGTGTCGGAAGGATCGAACTCCGGTGAGTTCGGAGTGTAACCTGCCAGCAGAGCGAGGTGGCCACCCGCCGACCCGCCTGCGAGGACGACGCGGGTTGGGTCCACGCCAAGGGTGGCACTATGTCCCTTGAGCCACGTGATGGCGCGTTTGACATCGCCCAGCATGCCGTGCATATCCGTCTCACGCACCATTCGGTAGGCGACGTCCATCACGACGTGTCCCTGAGCTGCCAGGTGGCGGAAGAAGCGGCGCGTCATGACGTCCTTATCGAAGGACTGCCACGCACCGCCGTGGAGATAGATGATGCCCAGCCCCGACCGCGCGACGCCCGGCGCAGGCTCCCAGAGGTCACAGAGAAGCGGGCGCCCGGAGCCGGGGTGCCTGGAACTGGGGACGGTGGCGAAGGTCAGGTTACGGGTCATGCGCGCACTGCGATGGACAGGCGGGGGCAGTTTGGCGCTCTTGAGCGCATCTATGCACTTGCTGGAACTGGGGCTGCGGGTCTGGTCGGGCAATGCGACGGGATCGGCGTGCGAGCAGACTTGCCAGATGAACCTCAGTCCCAACAACGTGCCGATCCAGCCTGGTAGGCTGCGGAGGAATCGCCTACGGTCTGTCAGCAGTGCGCTGGCGAGGCCAGTGGCGGCCAGGATGGGAGCCGTCGCCCCCGAAACGATCTTGAGACCGTAACCGAGGAGGTTCGACGCCAGGCCGCGCGTCCTCGGCTTGACGTGGAGCCACGTCGTGAGGACGGCTGATGTGAGTCCGAGGTGCAGAGCCAGGCGCACCACGCGATCGTTGCTGCCAGGTGTCGCCGCAGGCTTCTGAACGGTTGGATAGGACGTTGCGCGAGATTGCTGTATCGTGTTCATCCTACTGGCATACGAAGCTCCCTCGTTGCTGCGGACACGGGAGGGAGCTTCTGTTGCTCTGGTCGAGAAGGGGCCAGGCCCTCCGCTCGTTTAGGGACGAGACGCTCGGCCAGCCCTGCTTGATGCTTAATGGCCTCGCCCTTGGCGAGGCGCTCCCAGGGTAGATCCAGATCGTCACGACCGAAGTGGCCGTAGGCTGCGGTCTGCTGGAAGATGGGCCGACGCAGATCCAGGTCGCGGATAATGGCACCCGGGCGCATATCGAAGTTCCT
>JAXDDP010000138.1:0-29330 GCA_034676785.1 Anaerolineae bacterium
CGCGGTAGAGGTGGCAAAGGTAGCCCTCTGGCTCCACAGTTTCATTCGGGGTATGCCTTTTAGCTACCTGGAGCACCATCTGCGCGTGGGCAACGCGGTACTCGGTGCGGATCTACCTCAGGTTGCGAAGGCGCTGGGTGTGGAAAATCTTCCCCAACAGATCGCGGCTTGCGCCACCGAGTTGCGTCCACTGTCCGAGCGCGTTGACACAACCGCACTTGACGTGCAGTGGAGCAGCAGCCAGGCGTCCAAGGCTGACGAGGCACTGCGACCATACCGGGTGCTCTCGGACATGGTCGTCAGTGCGGCGTTGGGTGACGCCGAGGCTTCTGCAGCTGTGCAGCTGCTGCGTCACGAGGGCGGAGCAGCCTGGCCCGAGCGCATTCTGAAGTTGGCGCCAGTGTGGCTTTCGGCACAGGCTGAGGCTGAGGGGTTTTTCCATTGGGATCTTGCGTTCCCCGAGGTGCACATGGCCTGGGCTAGCGGCACCTGGAACGCCGATGCAGGCTTTGACCTTGTGATCGGGAACCCGCCCTGGCTGGTCGCGCCGGATGACGCTGTCGTTCGCTATCTTGCCGAGAGATTCGCCGGCTGTAGCACCGACGCCGATGTGCACCGCGCGTACCTGGGGCTGGCGCACAAGTTGTCGCCAGCGGCAGGAGGGCGGACGTACTTCGTGCTTTCACGTGAGTGGCTCACGTCGCCGATGGGAGCCATCCAGTGATGGCGCCATCTGGTCTCGCCGGTTCGCCCGGCAAAGCCGCGGGGGCGGGAGCGCAACCCTCACAGATGGGGCGTTACCGGGCCTACGGGGCGTTCTACGAGCGCTACTGGTTGCGGCTGTTCAGCGTGACCCAGGCCGATGTGGACCTGCTCCTGGCTCACGTATCGAATCAGGAGCCCGACAGAGCCACGACGCTTACATCAATGGTGCGCGTCGTGGTCGATGCTCGTCTCAGTCAGGGACCACGCCTCAGCAGCGCGCCTGCTCGCGATGCCAGGATGGCGGATCCGCTGGTCCGTCGATGGGATCCGGAGGCTTCGTGGGTGGTGGGTGACCGGGCCATTTTCGTTGTGCCGGACCTCGACCGGGTACGGGGGTTCGCTCCATGTCTTGGCGAAGTCGTGCAGGTGGGCAGTGACCACGTTCTGGCGCGTGTTGACGGCAGGAGCGCGCCTGAGGTCTATGCTTTGGATCCGACAGGTCGAAACCAGTCGATGACGTCTGCCGAAGCACGTATGGCGGCACTCGCCGGGGCGGACGATGCCGGGTCGTGTGTTGATGAGGTGATCTGGCGCTTTGGGAGTGCGGTGGTCGGTCGGCTACTCTCGGCACTGAGGGCCGACCAGCGATTCGTGGAGCTCGATGGTCTGTGGTCGTTGCGTGAGCTCGCCCGACGCCCCAACGAGCGCGATCTCGTCGAAGCCGCGCGGGTGTTGTTCGACCTTCGGGTCCACTCGTTGACGCTTGACGCGCTGCTGTCTCGCGTGTCGTCCGGCGCTGTGGCTACTATCCCAGCGCGGTTCGGATGGGCGCTGGCAATGGGAGAGCGCCCGGAGCTGTTTTCGCGCGAAGCCACGCTGCCGCAGAGCCGTTGGGCGCTCGCTGGGCCGCCCCCGGTGCCCCTTGTCGCACGTCACGCAGCCTATGACCCTGAAACCTATGAGGTTCTTTGCACGGCAGGCAGCCGACTATCAGAGGGCGTGGCCCGCCGTCTTTGGGACTGTGGACTGCTCTACGCGGCATTGGGCACGGCAGAGCTCAGGGAAGAACACGTCTCCGACCGAGCCGTGGTGTTGGCAGCCGCCCTGCGTGAACCTAGCCAGTCGCGCCGGGTGTGGTGGCGGCGGCTTTCCCTCAGTCGACACTAGCGCCGGCTGTTGCCCACCCTCTGGCACGAGCCCTGGCGATTGGCTGCCTGCGTCCCTTGAGGTACGCGCAGGGCTCTAGACCTGTTGCGGGCAGTAACGTCGCGCTGCGGCGTCGTGTAGCCACTCCTGGGCAACCCACAACGCATCGTCTCTGGACAGCCACCCTCGTTTCACCTGCATGTGGAGGAAGTCCGCCAGAATCCATTTGACCAGCAGGATCTTGCCGTAGCACCACTCGATACAGCGTGCATCGGATGCAACCAGAGCGCTCTTCGAAGCAGGCACTGCCTCAACCCGTGCCTGCATCGTCTGGATGTACGTGCTAGCGCGGAAGTTGTACCACCAGAGCCCGCCGAGGTGCACGTTGGGATAGATGCGAGCAGCCTGTGCTGCGGCCATGTTGTCTGTGGGCGCACCGATAACGAGTTCGAACCCACAGCCGTAGTTCTCGAAGAGTGGGTAGAGGTTCGTGACGCGCCGTGGCACGTCGACAGCCATCGAGGTGCGCGGGGTGACATCACGTTCGATGCCAAGGAAGAGCTGGGCAAACATGCCGTGCGCCGCTAAGGCCTCGAAGAGGATGTGAGAGACCGCGGCAGCGGCCTGCCATGGCGCCAGACCGCCATTGGGAAGGCCGTCCATCAGGTGGACGGCCTCCTTCCCGGCGGCCTCGAAGGGTTCAGCTGCGACCCGCATGCCACCGATGCCGGCGGCAGCCAGTTCATCTACCTCGGCCCTGGCTGCTGCACGTGCAGCCTCGACAACGTCGCCTGGGTCTGCAGCCGCGAGAAGGCGTTCCTCCCAGGAACGCTGGTCTTTCCAGGTTGGCACGGCGACACCAACATCCGGGAGGTCCGGGAAGTCGGCCTCTGAGAGCGCGTTGACCGCGATACGGCGGATGGCAAGCCGGTCGATCACCTGCTGGGCCCAGCCTGGCTGGTGCGCACGCTCACGGATGGTAGCATCGAGCGAGGTGACTCGATCGGGCGTGCAGTTCCCGTCTGTGCCGGTGAGGTCCTGACCGTAGAGGTCGCGGCAGATTGAGCGAACGACCCTGTGCCAGTGTGTGTTGCGGACCGCGTTGAACGCAGACACAAAGGCCGGAACGCGCTGTGACTCGGGCAGTCTTGGCGCGTCAGGTGGATAGCCGACCGACCAGAGCTCCTGCTGGAACCAGAAGTAATGGGCGATGTCCCAGAATGTCTGCGCCGGGACGGGAACTCCAGGCATGTTGAGATGGGTGTGGGTATCGAAGACGGGCATCCTGGCGATGGCTGCGTGCCAATCCTGTCGTTTCATCGCGTTGCCTCCTTCCAGAGCTGGTCTGGCGGTTCACATCGCTCCAGCGTTCCTGGCGCCCGAACCTAGTGCTCAGTTACGCTGGTATCTGGGATTCGTAGGTGCGACTTCAGTCGTTTCGGTGCCTCAACCGGCGTGCCCAGCAGATTGGGCGGCAGCTGAACCGCAAAAGCTGTTACTACGAACCAACTTGCCTTACCACTGGTCCCGCCGGAGGGTGGGGAACTCGGTCACCCGCAGGTTCGTGCACCCATAGGGGATCAGGGTCAGCGTCTCCTCGGGCTCCTCGCTCGTTACAGGACTGGGGGGGGCGTCGGCAGCCGAGCCGCGATCGAGGTCCCATCCGGGCAACTTGCGTCCGCGCACAGTCGCCGTTATCGGGGCCCCTTCAGGGGAGAAGGGGCAGTCACCCACTGGATGTTCGTTGAAGGCCACGGCACTGTCCGCGGTGGTCTCGTCAACGTCCAGTGCGTAGTTCCACGGCGTAGTGGGCAGGACCTCCCAGTCGGCATGGGGAAGCTCGCGATAGGGGGCATCGGCGTGCACCCGGTTCCACTGTTCACCCATTTTGAGTGCATAGACCAGGGGGCCGCGGATGAGCGACGCGGCGCGGTTGTAGCCGCGGCGGAGCGAGGGGCGCATGGGTAGGATGAGGGTGAGTGATTCGGTGCCTTTCCACGTACGGCGTACCTCGTGGAACGTGCCGGGCCGCGGCGCTTCCCGTTGGCCATCCGGCAGGACAAGCGTTGCCCCCTCTGCCCAGGCCGGTATGCGAAGCCATAGCGAGAACGGGACCGGTTGCGCGTTCGTGATCGTAAAGCGCAGGTCAGAGCGGAAAGGATAGGCGGTATCCAGCGTCGCGGTGACGGGTAGGCCCTGAACCTCGGCGGTCACAGTGCTTGGGGCATAGGCCACCGCGGCAAGCCCTGGCGCCCCGGTCGTAGCCATCCAGAGGTTGGCGGCGAACTTGGGCCAGCCCTGGCTGAGGTTCGCTGTGCAGCACCCATAGTTCGGCTCGACGCCGAACAGGTTGGAGTCCGGGCCGTTTGTGTTCCAAATGCGTTGCTCGCTTGTGCACAACACCTGGTTGGCTTGCTGATCGTACTGGTGCGCCCACATGTCCGGCGAGAAGGTAGCCGGCAGTGCGTTGAAGACCACGCGCTCGAGTTGGTCGGCATAGGCCGGGTTGCCGAAGACGGATACAAGCATCTCCAGTGAGTATGCCAGCTCGACGACGGCACACAACTCGGTGCCCTGGGTGGGCCGGGTTCCGGCGAGGCACTCATCGCCGGTGAATATGCCCGTCACCATACCATGGTGGTCCATGAGACGGCTGAGAATGGCATCAGCAGCAGCGCGGTCGCCCTCGGCGCCTGATAGCCGCCACTCCAGCGCCGGCGATTTCACGGCCATCGCGTTGTTGACGACATGGCTCATGTAGTTCCAGCGGCCGTGGGGCGTGGGTTCTGCCGCCGGCCACCCGGGCGAGGCCTCGAAGAACGCGCGCCAGCCGAAGCCCTGCGCCTGGAGCTTCACGGCCAGATCGAGTAGCCACCGATCGCCGGTGCGCTCAAAGAGCCAGTAGATGGCGATGAGCGTCTCAAACCAACGGAACTGACCCCAGTTGAAGAGCGGCATCGTGTCGATGGTCCGGTCCATCGCCCTGAGCGCACGCTCGAGAGCTGTGACCGCGCGATCGTCACCTGTGGCATCGTAGTACTGGGTGAGGACCTTTGTGGCCAGGATCTGGCCCCAGAGATCATAGCGCGTCTCTGCGTGCGCTCCCGCGGCTGCGATCATCGTCCGCGGCCCGAGCCAGCCGTCATCATGCTGGCTGCAGATGATCGTGTCGAGGTATCTGACCACCTTGGCCTTGAGGTCAGGTTCGTCCAGGACGTACGCCAGCGGGATCAGGCCGTCCAACCAGTAGGGTGCGCGCTCCCAGGCTTCGGCGTGACCACCGAACCATTGGCTGTCGCGGACATCGGGCCAGAACTCGTCGAGGTGGCCGCTGATGCCCTGGGCCTGGGTTTTCAGTTGGCGCGCAAGCCATCCCCCGGGGCGGATGGTGCCCAAGGGCAGCGGGCGGAAGGTGGGTTGGTGAAGTGCGGGTTTCGTCACAGTGTTCCCTCAGGCGATGGTGTGTGGGGTGTATCGTGATGGCATCAGAAGACGACCACGGGCGTGCCCTGCCCTGGCTCGGCCTTGGTGGTGCCGCTGGCGTAGTCGGCGACCGGGTCTACCCAGCGGTAGACCCAACGTGCGTCGCGGCTCGCGACGTTGAGGCAGCCGTGGCTATGCCTGCGACCGTAATCGTTGTGCCAGTAAGTGCCGTGAATCGCGACGGCGGAGCGGGTGAAGTAGACGGGGAATGGCACCCCCGGCAGGTCATAGTCGTCTCCGACCATCCGCCAGCCGAAGCGCTTGTGGAGGACCCTGAACTCACCCAGTGGCGTACCGACGCCGTACACGCCGGAAGCCGTCCGCGTTGTGAAGACGGGTGTGTCACCCTCATAGCACGTGAGTGCCTCGTTGGGAATATCGATCTCGATGCGCTTGTCGGTCCGGCCTACTGATATCGGGGCGACATCCTCAGGGCTCAGCCGGCGCATCGCGTTGGCGGGAACCCAGAGCCCTGGGGTGTTGTACGTGATGCCCTGTTCGAGCTGGTACCACCACGTTTCGTCTTCCGCCTTCTGGGCGTTGACCACGCGGTAGACCGTCTCGTAGTAGAGCCTACGTGCACTGCGGGCCGGCCCCGGGCTCCACTGGCCTGTGGCGAACGGCAAGCATACCTCGGCCCAGAATCCTGGTGCTTCGACCTGCTCGATCACCTCAGGGTTGGGGGTTGTCTCGACGGGTTGCACGTAGCCGCTGTGGATGAAGCCGCCGCTCGTCATGTACCACGTCGCGTTGCTGGGCCACGGTGCAATGCCGGGCAGTTGGGCATAGAGCGGAATGACCTCATCGCGGCTTGCGTAGCCGACAGGCTTGGCGGCGGGATCGGGCGCTGATCGCACTGCCTGCTGCCACGAGATGATCCGTCCGAACTCCCGGGGGGGATTGTCGAAGCTCTCATAGACGTCGCGACAGGTGTTGTCGCCTTGGGCAAACACCGTCCTGGGCAGCGCGAGTCCAACCGCGCTCAGGGCAGCGAGCTTCAAAAAGCTGCGGCGCGTGATGTGTGAATGGACCTGGGGCATTGGGTCAGCTCCTGTCGTGCAAGGCCACGCTGCAGTCTGGTAAGCAGCTAGGTCAGGCTGGGCGCCTGCCAGCTCGACGCCGTGTACTGGTGAAGCTCCATCCGGTTGCCGTCAGGGTCGACAATCCAGGCCTGCCAGCTCTGATCCTTTCCCAGTTTGGGGTCGCTTGCCTCGACGCCGTTGGATCGCAGCGCAGTGACGGTTGCCTGGATGTCGTCAACCTCAAGGCAGATGTGCTTGTACGACTGGTTGGCGGCTGGGGGCTCAACTGTACCCTCGAAGAGCTCGATGAAGTTGCGCCCGCCGAGATGCAGGTAGACACCGTGCCGGTGTCCGGCATCGTTGATGAAGCTGAAAGCCTCCGGCAGGCCGAGTTGGTCGCGATAGAAAGCAAGTGAGTGCTCCAGATCTGAGACAACGAAACAAGCATGTGCCATTCCGGTGATCATGGTCTCCCTCCCTGAGTCTGGCCTTTCCCCGCGCCCTTCCGAGGCGCTCGGTGCCTTCGCGCAGCGGGCAATAGGTCGTGCCCGTGTTGGTACGCGAGTGGTTGCATATTATGCACTGGAGCCGCCATCGGTGCAAGCGCTGTCGTTGTGTCCGAGCCCACGCCTATCCGGCTAGTGCATAGTTAAGCTGATGTCTGGGGTTCGTAGGTCGGCAGTCTGCTGCCGCTTCGACTTCAGTCGTTCGGGTGCCACAGCCGACGCGCCCAGCCGACGCGCCCAGCAGACTGGGCGGTGGCAGAACCGCTGATGCGGTTACTACGACCCAACTTTGCTGACCACTAAGGTCTGTAGTTGCGCCCCTCGTCGACCATCGCCAGGTAGGCGTTAAGCGGGATGTAGTTAGCAACGCTGTTGCCGGTGCCCAGGCAGTATCCGCCACCGGGCAGACAGATCTCCAGCGTATCCCGGACTCGCGCACGGATCGCATCCTCGCTGCTACGGCAGAGGAAGTCCAGGTCGATGCCTCCCAGCAAGGCCATTCTCTGCCCGTAGGTGGCCTTCAGTTCGCGCACATCCTCGATCGTGTCCTCGAAGGAGTGTTTGGCATCGATCTTGACATCGTCGATGAGGTCGTCATAGATGGAGAAGAGGTTGCCGCACGAGTGGAGCAGATAGGGCTTGCCAGCGGCGTGCGCCATCTCCGCCATCTTCTTGTGGCCGGGCAGCACGAACTCACGGAGGTCGTTGGGGCCAATCATCGGTCCAGTCTTGAACCCCATGTCGTCGCTGCCCCAAACGATTTCCACCCGGTCGTAACTCAGGATCTGCTTGAGCATGGGCACATAGAGTTCGAGTAGCCTGTCGGCAATGGCACGGACGAGATCCCGTTGATCGTAGAGGGCGAAACAGAGCGTCTCGTAGCCCATCAACCAGGTAAGGTACTCGGCGAAGTGCGCAAAGCCTCCGCTGCCGATAATGGCCATGTCGTCGGGGAGGTGCTGGTTGTACCACTCAAGGGCGCGCGTGGTCACGGTCGATGGATCGGGCCACGGGTAGCGCTCGAATTCCTCCCAGGTGGTGATCGGCCCCTTCTTCTCGTCGACGTACGAGCGCCCGCCCTCGCGGCGGAACTCTGCCGTGTCCTCAGTCACGGCACGGTTGAGTGGCATCGGTAGATCATCGACGCCCTGGCGAACGTAGTCATATCCCAGGAAGCGCTGAACCCGGATCATGCGCTGCCAAGGGAAGGCCGGGTCATCGCTGTCGAGGCCCTCGAGCAGACGATAGCGTCTGGCGATTGCCTCGTGGACCTCGCCGTCGAGGAACAGCTCGATGTGATGGACGCGCCTGGGTGTTCCTTTGCGCAAGACGCAGTCGCGAAGCGCTTCCCAATCTGGCGTCACCGACGTAGCGAACGGGCTATCAGAGTTTGGCATTGCAGTACCTCCGGACCTTGATCAGCATGATCCCATAGGGTCGGTTAGCCGAGCCCCCGGATCGCTAGCAGTATCCCAGTGAATACGCTCATCGTGCCAAGCGGGAAGAGCACGCCGAACGTGATCATCGTGCTCATTCGATCCTTGAGCGGCAGTGTTAGCATCTTTGGTGGGGCGCCTTCCTTGGCATAGCGCGCGATCAGACTGGCAAGCTGGGCGGGTGGCAGCTGCGGCTTGGCCCTGGGGGCCGGCAGGGGTGCCCAGCCCTCGGGGGTGGATAGCTCTACGATTTGATCGGCCCCAGGGGCGACGCGAGCCCCCGTTATGCCGTGAATGGGTCGCTGACGCAAGCGCAACACGCCCATCCAGGTGAGTGCCAGAGTGGCGTCTGTGGTTCCACGGCCGCGGCTCTCCAGCCGCAACACAGGGAGAAGGCCGGCCGCCACCCATAGGGTAAGGCCGAGAAGGATGAGCGAGACACCTAGCACTGTGGTCATGGTCAACTCCTTATAGCCAACCCTGAAGGCGATAGACGGCGATCCCAATCAGCTCTTTCATAGCTTTCTCGGTGATCTCCATGTACTCCGCCTTGGGAAGCACGTTCATCAGCATGATCATCACGTCAGGCTGCGTATAGAAGTCCCAGTCTGAATAGGTGAGCAAGTAGTCGGTCGGCGCCGGCGTGATCTCAAGATCGTGGCGAGCAAACACGGCGTAGGCCCGTGGCATATGCAGGGCCGATGTCACCAGCAGGACGCGGCGCCAGCCATTCGCCTGGAGCAGGCGGGCGCTCTCTACACCATTCTCATAGGTGTTGCGCGAGAGCCCCTCGACATAGATCGCCGACTCTGGGACGCCGAGGTCGACAAGCATGTCCTGCATGGCGTTGGCCTCTGGTACCGTACCGGGGTTGTCCAGGGTCCCCTGGCCACCGCTGACCACGACGACGGGTGCGGCGCCGGCCCGATAGAGGCGTGCGGCGTAGATCACGCGGTCACCAGCCTCACCGACCTCGTGCCACGGACGCGGGTCGAGCCTTTGTCGCGTGCCGCCGCCGAGAACCACGATGGCATCAGCGGATGGAAGCGCCCTCTCGGAGAGCGACGGATGGCGCCATTCCAGTGCCCTCACGAGCGTCATACTCACGAGGCGATTTCCTCCCAGGGCGATAGCCAAGAGTGCCCCGAGGACCAGTCGTCGGGCACTCTTCGGCTTGCGCAGCCAGAGCGCCAGCATCAGGAGACTACAGGCCAATCCCGTGGGATAGATCAGGAGCGGCAGGATCTTGGAGACACCGTAGAACATAAGCGGGCGTTGGGCGTGTGATCGGGTGTGGGTGAGCTAAGGGCCCTGGACCAACTGCGTCTGCAGAACTCCGGCAATGACTCGGGCGATCAGGATGACGACAAGCGGGATCGTAACGTTGCGACGAAAGCGGGCCATAGCCAGGTGCAGATTGTGCTCCCACAACCACGTCATGATCGAGTTGCCAGCGAAGCGTGCGGGCATCTTTCTGCCCCGAGCCTTCCCGATCCGGGCGACCAGATAGCCCTGTTGATGCGAATCGACCACCCATAGCGTGTAGGCGAACCATGCAATGCCCAGGACGATCACACCGACGATATTGGCCAGACGGAACTGCGAACGGCGGAAGTCTGCCAGTTCGCCGGCGAGTGCGACAGTCGACCGGACAAAAGACGTTGAGTATGCAGCCAGTCCGACGCAAACGAGCGTCAGCACGAAAGCAAGCAGTTGGTCGACGCGATCGCTCAGCTTGGGCTCTTCCAGCAACTCCATAGCAATGCCTTCTAGTACGGGAAATGGTCTGTAGACACAGAGTATACTCCCGGAGCCCAGAGCGCCAAACGATCTTCCGAGTTGTTGCACCTGCCTGCTATCTTGGGCGGCCCTTGGCCGCCGGTCACGGCCGTGGTGTGGCGGTTGGCGTTGGTGAGGGGGTGGGGGTGGACGTCGGTGTCGTCGTAGTCGTCAGCGTTGTCGTCGAGGTGAGCACGACCGTGGAGGTGACCCCGACTGTTGTTGTGAGCCCGCCCGTCGATGTCAACATGTCCGTGGCGCCGACCTCCATTGCAGTCCCGGCGGTCACCGGGAGCGGCGGAAGCGCCATCGCGACAATATCGGCCCAGAGCGCCTCCAGCGTTGGCGTGGTGCGGAACGAGCGCTCCTCGATCAGAGCGTCGACCTCCTGGATGCGGGTGACCAGACCGGAAGCCACTTCGGACTGCTCCGGGACGAGCGCGCTGTAGCGATTCAGGTGGTCGACCACAATCGCCAACCCGTTACGTGCAGTACCGGTGTTACCCTCGAGCAACTGCAACTGCACGCGGATGAGCCCCTGAGCGCTCTGCAGCAGCACGAGACGTGCCTGGGCATCGCTGTGCGCCAACGCCAGCGCGTCTGCCTGCGCCTCGAGCGCAGTGAGACGTGAACCCAGGTCCTCATCGAGCGCAGTCAGGGCCTCCTGTTGATCCTCCAGGTCCGCTGCCAGGCCATTCAGAGTCCGCGTGACGGCGTCAAGGTCCTTTCGTAGCGCTGTTTGCGCCTCAGCTTGGGCCTCCGTCGTCGTCGTGAGCTCCGAGGCCTGTGTTTCGAGCGCATCGAGGCGAGCTACAGCCGTGGCCACTGCCACGCTGTTCACCGCAGATGTCTCCTGCAGTGCGACAATCTCGCCTTCCATGTCTGCCGTCCGATCCCGAAGCGCATCAGCTGTTCTGTCCGTTTCGGTCTCGGTCAGTGTCATGCGCTGCGTGAGGTCGGCGATGGCGTCAGTGTTCTCTTGCACCGGGACCACGGTCGCCCGGTAGAGCCAGGGGATGCCAAGGTAGATCCCGGCGCCGATAAGCGTTCCGACAATGAGGACCACCAGGAGGCGCAAGAGAACCTTGAGTATGGTGCCCAGTGTGCGCCCAAACCCGCCGCTCCTGTTGCTGGGTTGTTGCGCCATCAGTTCACCTCCTCGGAACCCGGTAGTGCCCCCTGTGGTTCTTTGTTGCCGAAGATCCCGTCGAGGAGCGTGCGCAGTTGCTCGAAGAAGGACATCGTCTGAGCCGACTCCTGTTTGAGCGTGTCCACTTCGCGACCCAGGTCGTCGACGTGTTGGGAGACCTCGTCCATACTGGCCTGCAGCACTTCGATCTCTCGGGCAAACGTGTCGATTGTGCTCTCCGCCTGATCCATGCGCGCCGTCAACCCTGAGAGGACTTCGACCCGTTCGCGAAGCCCGTCGACGTCACCCTGCAGAACTCCCACGTCAGAACGCACAGCCCCGATTTCCGCATCGAGACCGCTCACCCTGCTGTCCAGCGCCCTGAAAGCCGTGCTGCGTCGGATGTCGAGCGCCCCGTTGATGCCTGCAAGTACCAATAGTGCCAGCACCAGGCCCAGAATGCCGCCCAGCACGGCTCCCAGGAGGGATGACCAGACCCACGTCCAGCGGTTGCTCTGCGATTCAGACGCTGCCGGCAGCGGCATCGGCTCGCGGCCTTCTTCCTGCTCAACTTCCTCTTCCAGCTCGACCTCTGCCTCCAGGGCCGCCTCCAACTCAGTCATTGGCAGGTCGACCTCAACCACTGGCTCAGCTTCGACCTGGTTTTCCTCTTCGACAAGCTCCTCAGCCTCTTGGATCAACTCGTCGGTAACCACGTCTGTCACCTCCTCAGGTAACACTGCCTCGACGGGCAACGGCGGAGGAGCTAGCTCCTCGAATGCCGACCCGATTTTATCATCGAGAGATGCTGATCTGACAGGGTGGATGTCGTTCTCGGCGACCGGAGTGAGTATGGTCAGACGGTCAGTTACGCGTTCCAGTACAGCGGGGCCGATGCCCGAGACTCGTGTGAGTTCCGACACAGCCGAGAAGGGCCCGTGTTCCTCTCGGTAGGCTATGATGCGAGCGGAGAGCGCTGCCCCGATGCCCGGCAGGGTGCAGAGATCATCTTTTCCTGCACGGTTGAGGTCGATGCTGCGCGGCGGTTGCGATTGGTCCTGGTCGACGAGTGGCCCATAGGTTTCCATAGGCGCCCCCTTTCTCAAAGCGAGAAGAGACAGCCGGATCACTGCGTGTGCCTTGCCTTCATTATAGGGGGCAAAGGTAGCCGGCGCAAGCGCCGGCTCTCAGAGCGGCTGCAGGGCGATCAGGTAGTTGAGGAAGACGATGCCATTGTAGCCGTCGGCGTGTGCGCCACCAATAGCGAAGGAGCCTGCCGGAAAATCGCGCGCGTAGACAAAGAACGGGTAGAGCCCGCCAGGCGTCAGGATGTCGACCTGGAGGCTTTCGTCGCGCTGGAAGCCTCTGAGCCAGCGCGGCAACTGGTGTGCCTTGGCCTGGTAGACGATATAGACCCTGCACGGCCGCGCGAGCTTGAAGCGCACCAGCTTGTCGGCCTCCGAATCGTAGTCCAGGTCGGCGGGCCGTATCCCGTGGCGGCCACTCAGTGCCAGTGGCAGGTTGATAATGCGGTAATCTCGATCGGTGTAGCACGCCATACGGGCCCGCCAGATCGTGGGCTCGTAGTGCTTGCCACTCGTGGCGGAGAAGGCGACCAGCGGGTTCTCATAGCGGTATGCATAGTCAGGTGGCGTGACGCTGCCCTCGTGCGCCACAACAGCCATACCACCGACAACGGAGGTCAGCGGGTCCATCTGGCGAACCTTGTCGTGGCCAAACATCGATTCGAGCATCGAGACAAAGGCGGGTACCAGCGATGTGCCGCCAGTTCGGAGCACGACATCGATCTGCTCAGGCCGGGTGCCTGCGTCACGGAGAACGGCGGTGATGTCATTGTAGACGCGCGTTACCTCAGGTTCGATCATGTCCTCGAAGTCGCGGCGGAGCAGCCGCTCGCGGATCTCGATGGCTTCGTGAGCATAGGTGAGGGGAGCCAGGATGCTTTGAGTCAGGGCCTTTTTGGTGCGCTCGATCTGCTGGAAGAGCTCAAACCCCACATTCTCAGTCACCAATGTCTCAAGGGCCAACATAGCCTTGGGCCTGTCGCTTGTCTTCTGGTACCGCTTGATCTTGCTCAAGGGCTCAGGGCGCGAAAGCTCGGGCATCGTTTGCCATGCATACAGTTGGTCAAGGAACTCGGGCGGGAAATCGACGCCTCCATCGACCTTGGCACCCGCACCGAAATAGGGCAGGAGTGAGATCATGATGCGGCGATCGAGGTCATCGCCACCGACCAAAACACCGCGCGTGGCAATCACCCGCGGCGGTTGCTTTCCGCCCAGCTCCACGACGGTGAGATCGAGAGTGCCGCCACCGAAGTCGAAGACCAGGGCCAACTCGCGATGGGCCACCTCACGATGATAGAGGTGCGCTGCGCCGATGGGTTCCATCTGAAATGCGATCTCTCGAAAACCGGCGATGCGTGCTGCGCGATAGATCAGTTCCTCGGCGCGGCCCGTGATGGCGGGGTCCTCGGAGAAGCGCACCGGGCGCCCAAGAACGACCGAGTCGCACGAATCCCCCAACTGAGCTTCCGCACGGGCCTTCATGGACCGCAAGACCAGGGCGATCAGCTCGTCAATGGTGTAGTAGTAATCAAAGATAACCGTCCCCTCGTACCGCGGGTCCCGCAGTGCGGTCTTCACCGACTGCAACAATCTCCCGTTGGCGTTGATGTCTGTGACGAGGCTCACCTCGTGCCAGTAGCGGATCGGGCTGGAACCGGGGCCACCGACAATGATCTCAATGGGCGTGAGATCACGACGAGACCAGACGATTCGGCGTTTGGTTTCACGCTCCAGGTATTGGGTCGCGGCGGCGGTGCCAATCTGCACCTGGTAATCACGGTCGATCCAGACGAGCGAGGGTAACACCCGCGGGTTCTCGTTGGCGGGGTCGAGCAGAATCGGTTGCAGCGTTGTTCCATCGAAGTAAGCCACTGAGGAGTTCGTCGTTCCGAAGTCAATCCCTATGCGCATCATATCTCCTTTCAGGGAATGCTAGTGCGGCGCGGAGCCGTCGGAGACGCGAACGGTTATTATACACCGGATTCAGCGCAGGAACCAGAACGGTACGGGAAGGTTGGCCATAGCGCCAACCTTCCCGTACCGTGCAGGGATGACTCTCGTTCGCCCCAGGTGAGGGCGCAGCTAGAGGTAGGTCAGGCGACCCTTGTAGTGAGCCAGCCAGCGCTGGTTGAAGGCGTCACCACCGTCGAGATTCGCGCTCATGAAAACCGGCGGGTCGCCCGTGCGCTCCATCAGCAATTCGGAGACTCTGACGACGATGGCGTTCAGGATGGCCGCCCCTGTGACCGTCGAAGAGGCGCCTACCTTCTGGGCCATACCGGGAATGGCGACCAACGCGTCGCCGATGGGGGCACGGTTGTCGAGTACCAGGTCCGCCATCTCGAAGAGGCGCGGCGTCCCCGGCTGGCGCGGCTGGACGGACGAGGAGTAGCCCACCGACGTCAGCGCGATCACGAAGGCGCCACGCTGCTGCGCGCCGAGCGCGAATTCGACTGCTGTGGCATTGCGACCTGAGACTGAATGCACAATGAGAACGTCCCCAGCCTCGATAGGTGACTCGGCCACGATCTCCGTCCCCAAGCCGGCCATACGTTCGAGTCGTGATGTCAGAGTGGCGGGACGGACATCCGTGACCAGGCCTGGTGGCAGGACCGGGTTCACGGGCACCAGGCCCCCGGCGCGGTAGAAGAGCTCTTGTGCCAGGATGCCGGCGTGCGTCGCACCAAAGACGTAGACGAGGTGGTCGGCTGCAATGGCGTCTGCCATCACTTGCGCAGCGCGTTCCATAGCCTCGTGTTGTGTCGCCAGGACTTCGTGAAGGAGGGCGAGGATCTCATCAAAGTAGCGCACGTCAGTAGCCCTTCTCCATCGCCTCAGCATCGACCTGGGCTACCAGCGTTGGGCCATTGGGCCGGTTAACACTGGGGTAGATCGACGGCTTGTGGCCCTGAGCCAGCATCTCTTCCACGATCGCGGCGACGACGCCCCATAGCACGGTGACGGCGCCGATACCGGATGCGGGGATGACGGGGTAGTCGAGCCCGTCGACGGTCAGCATGCCATCGCCAAAGGGCGCGTGGTTATCAAGCACGAGATCGGCAGCCTCGAACAGACGCTTACCCGAAGGGTGGGCGGACGCAAGCTGAGGGCTATAGGCCATGGCCGTGAGTGCGATCACCTTGAGGCCGTGGGCGCGCGCCTGCAGGGCAAGCTCGACGACGTTCGCCGATTTGCCCGACACGCTGCCAACGAATAGGACGTCACCAGGCCGCAGTTGGTCGCTTTCAAAGATGGCTTCGATGTAGCTATAGCTCAAAGCGCTCTGCGACCCAGCCGCCTGGGCCGAGCGTGTGCGTACTGCGTTGTCGATCGAGAGGCCAAACTGCAGCCGGCTGAACGCAGCCAATCCCCCTGCCCGTCGGATGAGCTCGTGTGATACCAGGTGCCCGCTATCGAAGATGTGGACTGCGCCTCCACCGATCAGGGCCTCGGTGCAGAGCGCCGCGGCGCGCTCGATAGCGTCGGAATCCGCTGCGACGGCGTCGATCGTCGCTCTCAGTGCGTCGAAGTATCGGTCGATCAGTTTCATGATGTCTTAACACCCTCCGTTCAGGAAATGTAGATCGTGGAGCAACAGGTGACCCAGCGCGATGGCGGGCTCCTCGCATCCGATGGTCAGTCGTGCATGCGGAAACGTCGTTCCGAGGCGCTGGGTCAGGGGGTCGAGGATCAGTGTGCCGGCGTTCACCAGGCCACCGGCGATGGCTACATCGAAGCTTTCTTCCTGGGAGAACAGGCGGCTGGCAGTGAAGAGCGCCAGATCTGCCAGGTCCGCGGCGACGCGCTGTACGATTTGCAGGGCCACGACATCGCCCTCGTGCGCCAGTCGCGTGGCGATTGGCGCCAGCCCGGCGATCTCAGGCCGGGTGAGTGGCTTCTGGTAGGCGACGTCGCAGAGGCCGCCACGAAAGGTCGAAGCGTCCAAGTTGAAGCGCTCGCAGAGCGCATCCACGATCCTCGATGGGGTCGCGATCCTGCCCTCGTAAAGGCGGGTCGCCGCGCGAAGCATTCGGAGTCCCACAGCATAGGCGCTACCCTCGTCGCCGAGGAGGGAACCCCAACCACCGGCAGCGAATTCGCGACCATCGTCAGCCCGTTGCGCCCACACTGTTGCTCCCGTAGCCGCGACGATGGCCACGCCATGGGGCGCGTAGAGTCCTGCGCGAGCGAAGACCACGTCACGCTCCGAATAGGTGTGGTAACGCGCGTTGGGGATAACGCTGCTAAACAACTCAGGACCGAAGCGCGATGCAACGAGTGCCGAGGCAAAGTGAGCCACCTGCAGACCTGACACATCCGCTGCCTTGACGGCGTCCTCCACCGCAGTGAGAGCGGCCGACTGAGCCGCTTCGACTGAGACGAAATTGGTGTTGACGTCAGATGATTGGCTCTTGGCCAGGATGTTAGCCGCTGTATCGAGCAGAACGGCCTGGCACCGACTGCCGCCTCCCTCGAGGCAGACTATGTAAGGGCCTTGTTGCACGCTCACCTCCGCTGGATGACGTCGCCACGATGTCCGGACCCATGGCGATCCTATCCTAATTCACGTCCCACGCAAAGATATGGACGTCCGGAGCGCCCCAGGTGGCCTCCGGTACGAGCCGCAGGGCACGTGCAGTAGTGTCCAGCGGAACGCGCACGAGTCTCTGGTAGTTGTTCTCGACGCGCGCGACCTCGTGCCAGTCGTCATCGCTGTGGCGGGCAAGAACGCGGAACGTGCGCACCAGAGTCGCTGGCGGGGCCACAGGCGGCATGTCGAGCGGGATGTTGGCGGGTGTGTTCTTCTCGGTGCGGTTCAGGTCGCTATCGAAGGTGAGCCGCAAGCCTTGCAGCCGTGTGGGGGCGCCAAAGTCATATTCCACCCAGGCTCCCAACGGGGCAAGCCAGCCGTTATCCATCTCACCGGTAGGGCGATCGAGGCCGTTACGCAGCGGTTCGGGGTCACCCGTACTTGCGGAGAGGGTCGCATGTTGGCTCAGGGGCGCTACGTCGCGCCGGTGCCACGGCAGGTAGCAATCATCGTCCATCAGCATCTGCTGCAGTTCCTCTATGTGGTCTCTGGCTACATCACGGGGCAGCTTGCCTTCGCGGATGGCGATCGCTGCGGCCGTTCCGGCGGCCTGGCCCACCGTGGCGCACGTGGCCATCACGCGGGTGGCGCTCAGTGCCGCGTGCGTCACACTGATGTTGCGTCCCGCACAGAAGAGGTTGGCAACGTTTCGGGAGTAGAGCCCCCGGTAGGGGATCCCGAAGGGGGATGGCGCCGGGTGAAAGATGTTCGGTTCGCCCTTCCAGGCTACTCCGCCGGGATGGTGGTCGTCCATTGTCCATCCCCCATAGGCTACGAGGTCCTCGAAGCGCCCCTCGGCACGCACATCGTTCTGTGTCACGATCACATCGCCCTCGTAGCGACGGCTCTCGCGCTTCCCAGGCAGGAAGCCCACCCAATCCAGAACCCAGTGATCGGCACCGTGATCCCCCCGGTTCTTGATGTGGTCCCAGACACCGAAGGCTACCTTGAGCAGTTCATCGCGGATGGTCTCAGTGTCGTGAATGGTGTCCTGCTCTCCGCCAAGTTCGATCCACCAGAAGTTGGACGAGGGTAGATCGTGACCACGGAAGGGGAGGTCGTCGCAAGTTTCGTAGACGTTGGCCCACCAGGGCGGGACGAAGAGCTGGGGCCGGTCGGTCTCGCGTGCCTGGATCAGACAACTCATACCCATGGTCTTGCGGTCGGCTGTCTCAGGCTCAATGTCCTCGCCAAACTCCGAACGAGCCTCACGCCCCACGCGATAGGCCGCACCTGCGAGCGGGGCCAGCACGCTGTCGCCGGAGCAGTCGGCATACAGGGGGGCCTGCACCGTGTGCCAGGTCTGCGACGTCGTCTGCCAGCCCTTGACGGATACGATGCGGTCGTCTGCCATCGTCGCGTCATTGCACGAGCAGTTGAGAAGCAGCGTGATGTTTGGCTCGAAGCGTACTTTCTCGTAGAGGATGCTATCCCAGATCGAGAAGTTGCGCATGGGATTCCGGTAGCGATTCTCGAGTTCCAGTTCCTCGATGATGCCAGTCTCACGGTTGTTCGGGCCGTGGGCGCCGCAGATCCACATCCGCACCTCGGAGGAGACATTGCCGCCGAGGACGGGACGGTCCTGCATCAGGACGACCTTTGCGCCGTGGCGCGCTGCGGCGATCGCCGTCGCCATCCCTGCCAGTCCCCCGCCGACAACGCAGAGGTCTACCTCGTGTGTGATGTGCCTCATCTTGGCCTCCTCAGAACGAATCCCTCGTTGCAGACGCCAACATCATGGATCACTAACCGGGTCAGCGTGGACCCCGATGTGGACTACCGGGGCGTTCGGATCGATCTTCTTGGTCCGCCCAGGACGCGAACCGACAAACCGGCACGCGGCCGCCGCCGGCGCAGGCGCGAGGTTGCTTAGCGTCGCCGTGGAGCGACGAGTGCCACACCGGGCAACAACAGCGCAGCCAACACGACGAGCCACGGGCTGGAATCGCGCCACAGGAGCGTGGCCTCAGCCCGCATAGCGCTACTTTCGGGAGGTTGTTGCTCTTGCTCGACTGATGATCGCCAGGCCCGATCCACAGCGCCGAGATCCTGTCCCACGCCTTCCTGAAGCCCGGCATTGCATGCCTTGCCATCGGCATAGGCAAGGATCAGACGGCGCAAGCCAGACCAGCCATAGGTCTGTCGAAGATAGGCGACGACGCGCTCGCTCTGGGCATAGGCCAACTCGGCGCGCTGCGGGTCATCTGGGAAGGGTTGGCACAGCTCAGCCAGCGGGATCAGGGTCCCGGCCTGGTGGGCTTCTTCGATGACCACTGCCCGAAGTGGATCCGGGCGACGTTCAAAGGCCATCGCCAAACCCTCGTTCAGCCAGGTCGGAAGAGCGGCGTAGCCTTGCGAACCCAGCCAGTCATACAGCGCTCGGTGCGTGAGCTCGTGAGGGATGTCCTGTTGCATGACGACCGGCGCCTCGACCGTGGGAGGAATGGCGACCAGGACCACGCCCAACTCGGGGTAAGCGACACCACCGGCCCAATCGAAGCCGGCGAGCTGCATGGCTGACGCGAGATCCGGTTGTGAAGGGTAGATGTAGATGTCGGTGTCCCGAACCGGCTCCGTGCCCAGAGCCTCTCGGAAGCTCTGCAAGGCCATTTCAGCAACATCGACCGCCTGGACCATCAGCGATCGTTCGCCGGTGACCCAATGCACGACAAGGCCATCACCCTCTGCTGATTGCCAGGCATAGCGGTTATCAATGTATTGGAAGGAGACCTTCTCCGTCTCGACGACGGTGGTCTCGACCGCGGTGCCTGTGTCGCCGTCGTAGCTCCACCAGGTCGTGAGGTGTGCGTAGGGAGGCAGGGGCTCGGATACCAGGTTGCGCGTGATCTCCGCGTGTCCTTGGACTACGTCAGTGTCGATGCCCGTCGTGGCAGTGCCGTTCACCTGAAGGTAGAACGTGGCTCGCTCGACGGTGACATCCTCAGGCAGCTTCAGAGTGAAGGTGGCGGTCTGCCCGAAGGTGTAGTCCTGTGCGGTCTCAGGTGCCTGAGCGTAGACCCGTTCAGCTATCAGAAGCGCCATGACGCACAGAAGCAGGACAACCAAGTCCGGCCCCGCGCTCAGCGTAGGGTGGATGGTGCGCGCTCTCGCGGACCTGCTACCAGCCCTCGTCGTCATCATCGTCCAGCGACGCATCGATGGGAGCCTCGCCGTCATCTTCCCAGCTGAAGCTATCGACGTCATCATCGTCGTCAACGTCATCATCATCGTCGTCGAAGCCGAGGTACCCTACGAGGTAGTCAGAATCGTCGTCCCCATCCTCGTCGGCTTCATCGGGTGCGCTGTCGTCTGCCCCAAGCTCATCGTCGTCCTCGGGAAGGTCCTCAAGTCCCGGAAATTGCCAGGCGTCATCCGATGCTCCGCTAAAGGCATCTGGGGCTCCGAAGAAGGCGGTGGTGTCACCGTGAAAGAACTCGAGCTCCTGGAGGGCTTCCTTAGCTACCAGGGCAAGTGCCTCTTGGTCGCTCTTGGTAAAGCGCTGAAGGGCCTTACGTGCCAGAGTGCCCCCAATCTGTCCGAGCGCCCAGAGTGCCATCGTCTGGACTTCAAGGTCGACATCGTCGGTAAGGCTGATCAGGTCTTCCAGGGCTTCCCGTATCTGGAGCTCGCCACAGGCGCGCACAGCAGCCAGTCGCATCCGCGGGTCGCTGTCTGCGAGCTCGCGCAGAACGTACTGACCCCAGGTGTCGTCTGCGCTATGTCCCATCGCGATGATCGCGCTGCGGCGCATATCAACGTCGCCATCCGTATAGGCGCGCTTGATCATCGTCGGAACGCCATACTCGCCCGTGAAGGCCATTGCCTCGACCGCGCATTGGCGAACTACCAGCGTCTCGCCGGGATCGGTGTAGGAGGCCTGGAGTGCTTGGACAGCTTGCCGGAAGGGTGACGGGCGGATCTTCTGCAGTTCCCCCAGGAGCACAAATCGCCCCAGGCCCACAGCCGCGGCCTGCCGCGCCTGCGGCGAAGGGTCACTCTGCAGGATGCGCACGTACTCGGGGACGAGCCGTACGTCCTCAACCTCGTCGAGACCTTCGAGTGCCGCGGTGCGTACGTCTGAATCGAGGTCCCTGAGGGCGATTCGGAATATGGCAGAGAAGTCCATCGAGAAGTCGGCAGCCGCCAGCTCCTGCAGGATCGCTGTCAACTCACGCCGTACGGGGGTACTCAGATCCGGCCAGAGCGTACGCATCCTCAGCAGATCATCGTCCATCAGGCCCGATAGCAACGCCATCAGCGAGCGATCGGGCAGGGCTCTATCAACCTCGAGGTTCTGCCACAAGGTCACCCGGCGCTCTGCTTCTTGTGGGTCGATCACGGATCCTAGATCGGTCAGGTCCCAGTCTTGCATCGTGGTTCGTGTTCCTTCCAGCGTCTCTACTGAAGCTGCACGGGCATCACGATATCGAGTACGGTCACGACGACAAAGACGGCGACGAGGAGCAGCAGTGCGACCAGGTGGATGCGCTCTTCCAGAGCCGGCGTTAGGGCTTTGCCACGGATGGCTTCAATGACCGCGAAGAGTATGCGCCCGCCATCGAGCGCGGGGATGGGTAGCAGGTTGAAGATTCCCAGGCTGATGCTCAGCAAGACCAGGACGTTGAGAAACGGGTAGGGGGCGTTTTGGGCGATGCTCTGATCGACACTCTGGTCAGCGATCTGGCTGATGCCGATGACGCCTACCGGGCGCGCTTGCTCAAAGGGGATGCCCATCCGGACGATGTACACAGGCAGCATCACCGTCGTTGCCGCCACATTGGCGAAGTAGCGGCTCCCATAGGTCACTGCCTGTGTCAGGGGGTAGTGCTTGAGCGTTCCGCTGACCTCTTGCGTCGCAATCATGATTCCCAGTGCGCCCTGACCCTCAGGTGGGTTGGCACGCGGCGTGATGACCACATCCGTGGAACCGTTCTCGCTCTCGATCGTGAAGGTCGTGGGCTTTCCGGCTTCCTCGAGGATGCGCTCCTGCAGAACGCGGGTGTCCTCGATCTCATCGCCGTTGACGGCGATGATGCGGTCGCCTGCCTGGAGGCTAGCAGCCGCAGCCGGCGAATCAGCCACGACATCGGTGATGACCGCGCGCGTCTGCGGGATGCCAGTTACGAAGATCAGTATGGCAATCAGCCACGCTGTGGTCAGATTGGCCACCGAGCCGCCGAGATAGACAACGATTCGCTGCCACGGGCCCTTGGCGTAGAGGCTGTGCTCCTGAGCCCCCAGCTCGGCAGCGTGATCCGTCCCGTCGTCGAAGGTCGTCTCGCCCTCGAAGCGTGTGAACCCGCCGAAGGGCAGCCAGTTCAGCGTGAAGTCGGTCTCTTTCCATCGAAAGAGCTTGAGAACCCGGGGGGGATAGCCGATGCCGAACTCACGCGCCCATATGCCGACCACCCGCCCCGCGATCAGGTGGCCAAACTCGTGTATCAGGATGAGTGGGATGAGCCCTAACAGAAACCCGATGATCGGGCCCACGATATTCCCCAGACCGGCCCAGAATGTTGACATTGTTTTGCCTCCACTTTATGCACGCCGATTATACCGGATTGAGGAGCCAAGTCCAGGCACCGCACTTGTGAGGTCTCCGATCTAACCTATACTGAGGCTAGTTCAGTGCCGTCCGGCTGAGTGCAGCAAAGGAGGAACACCGTGCGTGGACGGTGGTTTGGTCAGCTAAGGGCGGTTCTGGCCCTGCCCCTACTGCTGGCTGCGTGGCCAGCCAGGCCGGTAGCGGCGCAGGGCACTGACTCGCCCGGACGACTGGTCCTGGCTCTCTACCGTGCTGATATCGAGTGGTCATCGTGGGCCGCTCCCAGCTGTGATGTGCCCCTGGATCTGTATATCTCGGCTGACGAGGCCGCGACCGCGCGACACGTCCGTGAGGCTGTCAGCGCAGGGATCGACGGGCTGGTGCAGACGTGGCGTGGACCGTCTGTAGGGGCCGACCCAACCGTTGCCAACTTTCGCTCCCTCCTGGAACAGTCGGACGCCGTCGGGCTCGCTGCGGCTGTTCAGATCGATCTCACCTCCTCGTTACTAGATTCGACTGACGAGGTGCGCGCCGCCCTGTTGATGGTGCGCGATGAACTGGCGTGGCAAGCGGGCTACCTATTGGTCGGAGGGCTCCCCGTCGTTTTCTTCGTGGGCCAGGATACTCTTTCGCTGGGTTCGTGGGAGGCTCTGCGGAGCGCGATCGATCCGGGTCACCGGATGATCTGGATCGCCGAGGGGACGTCCACCGAGCACTTGGTCGCCTTCGACGGTCTCTACGTGATGGATCCCTTCCGGCTGACGCCTCCCAGCCTCCCCTCGTTCCAGGTCGGGGAGCAGATACGTGCCTGGGCCGAGACTCACGGTACATCGCGGTTCTGGGTCGCGACGACCGTGCCTGGCTATGACGACCATCTGCTGGTGAGTGCTGATCGGGCCTACGTCCTGTTGCGCAACTTCGGGACAACCTACCGCGACAGCTGGGCGACTGCCGATGCGAGCGATCCCGACTGGTTCCTGATACGCAGCTTCAACGAGTGGAGCCACTGCACGCACATTGAGCCCTCTGGATCCTTTGGTGATACGTACCTGACGCTGACGGCGGAGATGATTGGGCGCTACCGAACTGCTGTAACCCCGACCATTGAACCTACAGCGACTGCCGAGCCACCTACGGCTGAACCGCTAGAGACGCCCACGGTCGCGGTGACGGCCACGGCTGCGATCTCGCTCACGGAAGAGGTGACGGCGACGTCAACGATGACGCCCGCCATCACAATGGTACCGACGGGGACCCCATTTCGGTTGGCGACGCCCACTGCCACGCCAGCGCAACCGCCGCTGGCGACGCGGGCGGTACCCGTGACGGGGCCTCAGGTACCCGCAGTGCTGGGCCGGACGCCAACACCGGGCAGCACCAGCGTCCCGCCAACAGCTGGGCCGCGCCCGATTGTCGAAGGTGGGGAGTCAGGATCCTGTATGGTGCTTCCCATCCTGCTTACGACGGTGGTGTGCTGGGGCGCACGTAGACGGCAGAGCGGTTAGGATTGCCAGCCCGCTTGTGAACGCCTCTGGCCCTTCACGAGTCATTGCGGGGCCGGGCCGGTGTGGTATAGTGACGATCACCCAATCACCGGAGGAGAGACTTCGTCTATGTTCAAGAACCATAGCTGTGGCGAGCTGAGGCTGACGCACGTCGGGACTGATGTCACGTTGGCCGGGTGGGTCCACCTGCGGCGCGATTTTGGGGGCGTGATTTTTATCGTGCTGCGGGACCGTGCCGGCGTGGTGCAGGTAGTGGTGAGTGCTGACGTGTCTGCCGACGCGCGAGCCGCGGCCGCGGATGTGCGAAGCGAGTACGTGATTCAGGTTGAGGGCACGGTTCGTCGCCGTCCTGACGATCAGGTGAACCCTGAATGGCTGACCGGCGAGATTGAAGTGGAGGCACACTCAGTCCGCATCCTGAACACGAGCAAGACACCGCCGTTCTACATCTACGATGACGGCGTAGTCGATGAAGCTCTGCGACTTCGCTATCGCTACCTCGATCTACGACGGGCTCGCATGCAGCGCAACATCATCTTGCGTCACCGAGCTGTGCAGTTCATCCGGCAATTCATGGACGCCGAGGGGTTTCTGGAAATCGAGACTCCCTACCTGTTCAAGTCCACGCCCGAAGGAGCGCGCGATTACCTCGTGCCCAGCCGCGTCCACCCCGGCAAATTCTACGCCTTGCCCCAGTCGCCCCAACAGCTCAAGCAGCTGCTGATGGTCGCGGGCTTCGAGCGTTATTATCAGATTGCGCGCTGCTTCCGTGATGAGGACTTGCGTGGCGATCGTCAGCCGGAGTTCACACAGTTGGACTTCGAGATGTCGTTCGCGCATCGCGACGACGTATTGGACGTCGTCGAGCGCATGTTCACAGCGATGGTTCCTGAGGTTACGCCGCACAAGCATGTGATGTCTCCCTTCCCACGACTCTCGTATGCCGAGGCCCTCGACCGGTACGGATCAGACAAGCCCGATCTACGTTTCGGGCTGGAACTGGTTGACCTCACCGAGGTTCTTGGCACGAGCGAGTTTCGCGTTTTCCAGGAAACGATTGTCAACCGTGGACAGATCAAGGGGATTGCCGCGCCAGGCTGTGCAGCGTACACGCGTCGGGAGCTCGATGCGCTTACGGAGATCGCGCGGCGCGAGGGCGCCCGTGGGCTCGTCACGCTGGCGCTCACTTCCGAGGGGCCCAAGGGTCCGGCGGCAAAGTTCCTGACCGAAGGCGAGGTATCGACGATTGCTGAGCGGCTCGGGGCGACCGAGGGCGACCTCATCTGTGTTGTGGCTGCCGAGCCGAAGGTGGTTGCGGCTGCGCTCTCCGCATTGCGGCTCACCTTCCGCGATCGCTTGGGGCTTGTGGATCCCGATCTTATCGCGTTTGGTTGGGTCCTGGATTTCCCGATGTTCGAGTGGAATGCTGAGGAACACCGGTGGGATGCAGCACATCACCCGTTCACGTGGCCGCGGCCTCACACCTATGAGGAAATGATTGCCGATCCCGAGGCAGTCCTCTCGGATGCGTACGACCTGGTGTGTAACGGATGGGAGATCGCCTCTGGCAGCATTCGTGTTCACGACCCCCAAGTTCAGTCAGACATCTTCCGCATGCTGGGCTACGATCCTGCGGACGCTCGAGCAAAGTTCGGTCATATGATGGAAGCGTTCTCGTACGGTGCACCACCGCACGGTGGCATGGCACCGGGTATTGATCGCCTACTGGCGATTCTGGCCGATGAAGCCAACATTCGCGAGGTGATCGCCTTCCCCAAGACGTCGCAGGCCACTGATCTGATGGCCGATGCGCCGGCTGAGGTGCCCGAGCGACAGCTCCGGGATCTGCACATCCGCTTGGCAAGTGAGCCCTAAAGGATAGCCATTGCCTGTATCGCGTCGATCGCTGCGCAGCCCTTCGTTTGAGCTGTCGTGGGAATCCACAATGGATGCTTTCCGGCTCGAGACGCCTGGGCGGGCGTTCGAGGGCGTGCCGGGTGTGCAGTTTGTTCAGGGTCACCGGGTCAGGACGCTAACCGCCCTCGATCTGCAAGCTGGTCGCGAGGTCGAAGGGCAAGTCGAGGATCGGCACGGGACGGGGCAGGAGTTGCAGTTGCAGTTCCAGGAATCACGTGGGCTGGCACTGACCTTCCGCATCAGAATGTACCCGGGCCGACCGTTTGTCCTCATGCGCATCTGTGTGACCAATGTTGGCCCTCATAGTGTAAGGCTACGGCGCTTCTTCGTGCGCACTCAACCTGGAGGGCTGACCATGACTGCGCCGCCGGTTGCCTTCTATGCCAACGGTTGGCAGTCAAGTTCTGCAGCTGGCTTGTTGCCCATAGGCATCCGCGATCCGCGAGGACTGGGCATCGCTTCAGTGAATCGCCAGTGTGCGGCGTGGAATCCTGTGACGCCCTGGCCTCTGCGTCGGGATCGGTATTGGAGTGAGACAGTCGGTGCCATCGTCACGTTGCGTGAAGCGCTGATCGGAGGCATCCTTTCGCTGGCCGACCAGTTCGGGCAGATGTGGGCTGACCTCCGGCCTGCGCATCTCACGGCTGTTCTCCAGACGCAGCTCGATGACGTGCCACTCGCAGTCGGTGAGGCACGCCATTCGGAGTGGTTCTACCTGGAGTGGGTACCACTGCCGAACCCCGACCCATTCTCCCAGTATGCGCATGCAGTGGCCCGCGAGATGGGTGTGGATGCAGCCCGACGTCAACCGCCCGGCTGGTGCTCGTGGCAGACCTATGGGGCCGACGTCACAGAGGCTGATGTAATGACCAATCTGGCATCGGCGGCGCTGCTTGCTGATGAGCTTCCGCTGGCGGTTCTGCGATTGGATGATGGCTATCAGGCAGTATGGGGTGACTGGTCCATTCGATCCAGCGGCTTTCCGCACACTTTGCAGTGGTTGGCCGAGCGCATTCGTGGAGCCGAGTTCAGGCCGGGACTCTGGCTAGCGCCGCTCATCGTGGAGCGAAGGTCGCGCCTCGCGCGTGACCACGGCGACTGGCTTCTGCGGGGACGTGGTGGTCGTGCGGTGACGGTTCGCCTGCCGTCGGGGGTATCGGGACGCGTCCTGGATCCCACGCACCCAGGCGTCACGGACTATCTGACGCAGCACTTGCAGACTGTCGTCGGCGCGTGGGGCTACGATTTCCTCAAGGTTGATGGCCTCTTCGCTGCGGCAATGGAGGGCCGACGCTACAACGAAAAGCTTACACGGGCTCAGGCGCTCCGCCACACCCTGCAGGTCATCCGTGAAGCCGTGGGTCCCAACACCTACATTTTGGCGAGTGGTACACCGCTGGGGCCTGCGGTGGGACTCGTCGATGCCATGCGAATAGGACCGGATACTGCACCGCGTTGGGAGCCCAAACGTTGGGGGTTTTGGGGCGCCACGGTTCGACGCTCCTCGCTGCCGAGCCTGCGCAATGGGTTGCGCAATACTGCAACACGAAGTTGGATGCACGGCCGGTGGTGGTCCAATGACCCGGATGCTCTTGTCGTCGGCGACAACCGGAGCGAGCTCACGCTCGATGAAGTGGTAGCACATACGACCTTGATTGGGCTGTCGGGCAGTGCCCCGATGCTGTCGGACGATCTTGACCACATTCCTACCGCGCGACGGGCAATGGTGGCGTGCCTGTTTCCCCAGTTGCTTGAGGGCAGTGATGTCGTCGACCTACTGGAGAACCCGATGCCCGAGGTGGCTGTGGTGCCTGTCGCGCGCTCTTGGGGCCGCTGGCGTTTGGTTGCAGTGTTTAACTGGACCGACGCACCGGTGGAGCGCGACCTCCCCGAAGGCCTGGTGCTGAGTGAGCGGGTCGCCTACCACGTCGTCGATTTCTGGGAGCAACGCTACCTTTCGATGGGTCAGGGGGCGCCGCGCCCCATACTGCACATTCCCCCCCATGGCGTGGTGCTGTTAAGCGTACGCCCGCAACACCCAGATCCGCATCTCGTCTCGACCACGTTTCACATCTCCCAGGGGGGGGAGGTGAGCCAATGGATACTCGAGGAGGATGCCGTGAGCCTCACCATCGGGCTTGGCCGTGTGGCCCGTGGTTCGGTGTGGCTGGCGTTGCCGTCGCGGCCAAGCGGTGCCTGGTTGAATGACGAGCCCCTTCCTGAGAAGTCCATTCGGGCTGTGGCTGTGGGTGTGTGGGCGATTGCGTTCCAGGTCAACCACGTCGGGATCCTTCGAGTAACCTGGCCAGGGCGTCCCGCCCTTGTGCAGGCCACCTAGGCGGCGCAGCTAGTTCACATAGCTGCCTGGCCTTCTGTGCAGCTCTCTGGCCATACGCGCGAGTTCCACCTTTGGCCCGTCCTGGGTCGATGGCACTTGCTGATGTGCGAATTCGGGTCAAGCAGCGGGATCAGGCGTGGCCTGAGAGCGCACCCCTGATCTGGTGGACGATGTGTTGGAGGTCGAGTGACCCAACGAGCGCTCCAGAGCGCGGGCGCCGCAAGGGCACCGGGATGTCGTCGGTCACACGGCCGGGGCGCGGGCTCATCACGACGACGCGATCGGCGAGCAGGGCAGCTTCCTCCACGTTGTGCGTGACCATCAGAACCGTCTTCTTCGTTGCTTCCCAGATGCGCAGCAGCTCGGCTGCCATGTGTTCGCGGGTCAGCGCATCCAAAGCACCGAATGGGTCATCCAGGAGCAGGAGCTCGGGGTCCTGGGCCAGCGCCCGTGCGATAGCAGCGCGTTGGGCCATCCCCCCGGATAGATTGGCTGGATACTCGTGAGCGAAGTCAGCCAGGCCGACAAGGGTCAGGAGACTGGCAACCCGCTGCCGAACAGCAGCTTGCTCAATGCCAGCTATCTCCAGAGGCAGCGCAACGTTGGACTCGACGGAGCGCCAGGGGAGCAGCGTTGGCTGCTGGAATACCAACCCAATCTCGCGCCCTGGAGCGCGGTGCGGCTGACCGTGAAGCTCGATCGAGCCGGTCGTGGGGGGGAGCAGCCCTGCGACGATCCGCAGGAGTGTTGACTTCCCGCATCCTGAAGGACCGACGAAGCAGATGAACTCCCCCTGCTGCACTGACAGACTCACTTCCTCGAGCGCTTCCAGCTCGCCAAGGTGGCTCACGAATCGGGCGCTCACCGCCTCGATCACAAGGAAAGGTTCCACCGGCGCACCGGGGGCCGGCATCGACGCGGACGTCCGGCCCATCTAGTCGCCTGGGATGAAGGCGTTGGTGAACAGATCCTCAGTCGGGCTGGCGGTATCGATCAGTCCGGCGGACAGCATGACCTCCTGAGCGCGCTCCCAGGCCTCTACGTTCATCAAACCCAACCTGGGCGCTCTCCACAGCTCAATCGATGCGCCGAGTACCTCGCGCTGTGTACCGGCGTTGTCACTCAGTCCTTCGACGACGC
>JAXDDP010000141.1:0-5555 GCA_034676785.1 Anaerolineae bacterium
GATGCGTCAACTCCCTGCTCGATCGGGCCATAGCTCAACAGGTCGATCACCAGCTCGGGAAAGACCTTGTCCATATGGGCCATGTGGAAGTCGAGGCTCGCCGCGATCGCGCGCACGCCGATGCGCAAATGATGCACGAAGCGCTCCCAGAGAGCGGCAACGCTCGGCTGAACGTCAGGCGTGCTAAAGAGCTCCTGCCACGCCACCTCGAAGACCGCCGCGAAGTTGATCTTCACGCAGTCGTTGAGCGTGTACTCGCGCCCGGGAATTGCCGACCAGTGACAGCCAGAGTAAGCGCGCTCGTAGCCCCATCCGATGTCGTACCCGTTGCGCGCATAGCCCTCAGCCGTCCGCTCGACGCCCAGGAACTTCGGCACACCCGTCTTATCCTCAAACATGATCTCGACACCGCGCTTGAGCAGCTCCGGGTCGACGCCATCGCCAACGGCGATGCCCACGTTGGCCGGAATCTTCAGCCAGTGTGCAGCCTCCAGAACCAGGAACGAGACCTTGTTGGTCACATCCTTGCCCTGCATATTCTGACCGCCCACCTGCAGGTAGGCTGTGTCACGCACCAGAAGCGAGGCAATGTGCAGGATGGCCTCCTCATCGGTCAGGGTGCCAGCAGCAATATCGCGCTCGTAGTAGGGCGTCAGCAATACGTCAAGGCGCCCCAGCGAACCGCTACCGTTGTACATACGGGCCGTTATCTGATACCAGAGGATCCATTGGCAGGCCTCGCGGAACGTTCGTGGAGGCTCGTTGACCAACCACGCATTCATCTCGGCCATTTCCAACAGATTCTGGCGCTTGGCCGGATCGGTCTCGGTCTCAGCCATCTCGCGAGCGGCATCGGCTGTGCGGCTAATCCAGTTCTGAAGACCCAGGACAATCGCCTCGAGGCCCACATAGAAGTCGTCCTTCCTGGGACCGTTCACTTCACGATAGTGCCGAACCTTCTCAAGCAGCCCTCCAAGGCCCAGATCGAGCCCGATCTGCAGGTCCTGGCAGAAGTGCTGGCCGGCGCCGATGCCCGGCTGCAGCCGGTACGTCTTGCGCGCCTCGTCGAGCTCGGGGCGGAGCTTGGCAACGTCGAAATCAGGATTCCAACCGTGCTTCCGGTAGGAGGAGAAGTTAACCATATAGCCACCCGCCAGCGAGCTGACGGGATCGATGTAGACAGGGTGCGCAGAGAGCAAAGCCCCGAAGTTCTCGCCCACAGCCTTCGGACCGAAGAATCCACCGCTCGGATGGTTGCTCGTGGGCTCGTAGCCCTCGAGCAAGCAGTCGGTGATCGGCATCCCGGACGTGCTCATCGTCTTCACGATCTTGCGTCGGTCCGGTGGGGGCAGGATCAGGGCCCAGTCATCGTGGTCCATCGACCCGATGAGCTCCTGCTTCTCCTTCGTCTGCGCCATCTTCGTTTCGCGCAGTTGGTTGACTCGTTCTCGATAGGTTGAAGTCTCTTCTCGAATGACTACAGACATCTGGGTACCTCCGCTGGTTGCCATGACTGGTGTGATGAGAATATAAGCTTAGTATACTCTAAATAGCGTAATTCGCAAACCGGAGCGCGCTCCGGGCTAACGAATGCCGACGACCACCTTACTCGAATCTCCTGTCCTTGCTGTCTCTCTGCGATGCGCACCTACCTCCTCCAGATTCAACGAATAACCCAGGCCCGGTCGGTCAGACAGGGCCAGATACCCATCCTGCACAGGCTCCAATGGTTCCAATAGCCGTGCGCGCCAATTGACCTCGCCCCACGCAACCTCGAGGATGAGGAAGTTGGACAACGTGCTGGCAACGTGCGCAGTGGCGACGGTCGCCACCGGCCCCGAGGGGTTGTGGGGCGCGATGCGCAGGTGCCTTAGGCGCGCCGCCTCGGCAATGGTCCGCAACTCCGCCAGACCGCCGCAGTGCTTCACGTCGGGCATCAGCACATCGACCACGCGATCCAGCAGAAAGGGCCGGAAGCCCTCCATACCGAAGAGGCTCTCCGCCGATGCCGTGGGCATGGGGACGCTCTGCGTCACGCGCATCAACTGCTCCGGATACGTGTCGGGCACGGGCTCCTCGTACCAGAGCAAGCCACAACCCTCCAGCGCTCGTCCTACCTGGATCGCCTCGGAGGTCTCCATACGTCCGTGACAGTCGACAGCGAGCTCGACCGCAGGCCCGATGGCCTCGCGTACCGCGCGCACCCGCGCCACACCCGGTTGCCACGCCGCACCCGGCCCTGTCCGTACGTGGTCCGGCGCGCGCAGCTCGTCGAACGGCGCCAGTTTGATCGCCGTGAACCCCTCGGACACCGCCGCACTGGCGGCGGCTGCAAAACCTTCGGGGGATCGATCGCGCACGTGGCGGTTGATGTTGGCATAGAGGCGGATCGTCTCGCGCAGCTTGCCGCCGAAGAGGACATGAATGGGCACGCCCAGCACCTGCCCCAGAATGTCCCAGAGCGCCTGCTCGATGGCACTGAGCGCCGTGTGCGCGATGCGCCCACCCTGAAGGCTCCCCAGGCGCTGCACAGTCTCACGGATGGCCAGGGGTGACGTGCCCACCAGACGTTCCTCGAACGAGGCCAGCGTTGCGATAAGCAGGGCGTCGTTCAGACTATGGCTGGCTTCGCCCAGCCCGGTCACCCCTGCATCGGTGTGAACCAGGACAAAGACCCAGTCCCCCCGCTCGGTGACCGCAACGACAACAGGCTCAATGGCCGTGATCTTCATTGAGGTCGCTCTCTATGCGCGATCCGCTCCGCCCGACAGGCCTTCGGCAAAGACCTGGAGCGCCTGCGCCACAACAAAGGCGATGCTCAGCCATCGTCCCAACGAGTAGAACACGCGCGGCGCGTCGAAGAGATAGAAGATTGCGCCGCAGAGAGCGCCCGCCGTGAGCAGGCCCCACGTGCCGACCGAAAGCCATCCCTCCCGGTCGCGTATCGACTTCACCAGGAAGACCCCTGACAGGATGGCCAGGAGAGGGAAATACACATCCCACAGGTGCGGCACGCGGTTGAGCCAACCGCGCAGCAGGAGCGGGGGTACGATAGCTGCCACCAGCACGAGAAGTGTGACCACGGTCGACCAGATGCCACGATTACGGGATGTTACGGCTCCGTCCTCACCCATACGTCACTCCTTATCCACCATCGGCCACAATCGCCCGCGCAACCTGCGCGGCGAAGTCGCGATAGACCTGATCCCCAAAGAGCCAGACGTGGATCAGATAGGTACGCAACCAGTACACGAGCCAACGCCGCTCGTACCCGGGACGCAGGGGTCGCTGCGCGGTGTACGTTTCGAAGAAAGCGTCCCATCTTCCATTGAATCCCCGCAGGTAGGCTAACTCCATCTCCGCATCGGCATACTGCGCGCTCGGATCGACCAGGCCTGAGAGATGCCATCCATCCTCGGCCTCGTGGACGATCACATTGGCGGCCCAGATGTCCCCGTGGATCAGCGTGGGCGCACCCTGGTCACAGAGAATTTCCGGCGCCAACGCAATGGCGCGATCGACGTCCGCCAGCACCGCGTCGGGAAGGCGATCCGTGATCTCAGCGTGGTTGCGGATCCCGATCAAGTCGGGAAGGAAGACATCGACCCAGTTGTCAGGACCCGGCCCATCGATCGACCCATAGGTTTCGCGCGTGTGACCGTGCAAGCTGACCAGCGCATCCGCAATCTCACGCTCGACCTGGTCGCGATCCGGTGGCGCAAGCCGCACCTCGTGCATGCTCACGCCGGGCAACGTCTCGAGGAGCAGATACGTGTGCGGCAGTGTCGTGGCGCTGTCATCAACGACGTAGACCTCAGGACATGGGAAGCCACGCTCTCGCATGTGACGCAGGATCTGCGCTTCGCCGGAAAACGTCGTGCCCGGGGTGTTGAGCTTGACCACAGCCGAGGTGGGTTCACGGTCGAACTGCAACCGCAGCACGGTGTTGATCATCCCGCCCACCATCCGGTCGATCCCGGTGCAGCGAACATGCGTCCCCAACCAGGCCGAGAGCAACTCCTCGGCCTGGCTGCGCGTCAACACCAGATCGGTCTGTGGGTTATACGTTGTCATCTCTGCGCAGGGTCCCTGGCCCGGTCCCGTATCCCGATGGCCCTATACCGCAATCTCCATCCCGTCATAGGCCACGGCGACGTCGTACGCGCCATAGGCCTCGACGAGCTCATCGTGCGTCATCCCGCCGTTGTGAGAGAAGTGATGGGCCACCATCTTCGTGACCCCGGGACGCAGGACCCCTTCCTCGATCATCCGGGCGCGTGTCGCCAGGAACTGCTCCATACCGTGATGGCCGTCGCCACCCGAGAGCTTTCCCGCCGTGGCATCCAGCACGATCAGGTCCATCGGCCCCAAACCCCGCAACAGATCCCATGCCGGCTCACGGTAGGGCGCGGTGTCGGTCGAGTAGAAGAGCTTGCGCCCCTCACGCTCGATAACGTAGAGCAGGGGCTCCAGATAGCCACCACCGTGCGTCGCAGGGATCGCCGTGATCGTGGCGTCGCCCACCGTCCAGCGGTCGCCAGCGGTCACAACCTGCCAGGTGAAATGAGCCGAGTCGGCCAGGTCCGGGCTCAGATCCGAAAGGGCATCTGCCGGGCCGTAGACGGTCAGCGGCACCATCGCCGTCGGGGTAAATCCGGGCTTGCGCCAGTAGAGATTCTGGGGCAGCCAGTGGTCGGAATGCTGGTGGGTGACCAACAATCCCTTCAGGTTGCCCAGGTACTTGCGGGCAGCATTCGCCGAGGTCAAGAGATCAGGTCCCAGATCGATCAGCAGATCGTCGTTGACCAGGGCCGTCGCCCGTGCGCGGATGTGGGGTCCGCCCTCACGCCGTGCCACCTCGCATACCCGGCAGCTGCAGAACGGATCGGGAATGGCCTCCGCCGCAGCGGTGCCGAGAATCGTCAGTGTCATTGCCATGTGCACTCTCCATACTTAGGTGTCTGAGGCGACAGGGTCCTAGAGGTACAGCTCGCCCACCGCAGAGTGATCTCGCGTGCTACCCTCTTCTTACTTCCTTCTTCTCTCCCAATCCCCTATCGCTACCTATCCCACCGCCGGTCAGGTTGCCAGAATCCAAGTTTCGGCGTGTTCCATTCGTCGGTGGGCTCGAACAGGCCGCTCGGTGGCCGGAGGTTGGCCCTGATCCCCTCGAGGTTCAGGTCAACGCCCAACCCGGGCTTGTCCGGCACAGTCACATACCCATCGACCAGATAGGGTTGCTCCAACCCGGTCACCAGATCATTCCAGAATGGCAGGTCCAGACCGTGGTGCTCGAGCGCGACGAAGCTCGGCAGGGCCGCTGCCGTGTGAAGGTTGGCCATGAACGCGATCGGGGAGCCGGCAAAGTGCAGTGCGGTGGGGATGCCATAGCGCTCGGCGTAGTCAGCGATCCGTTTGGTCTCGCCCATCCCGCCCGCGGTCAGCAGATCAGGGTGCACGATGTCCACGGCCCGGTTCTCGATGAACGGGCGGAACTGGTCCCAGAGATAGAGATCCTCCCCACCCGCGATCGGCACGTTCACCGCATCGGTCAC
>JAXDDP010000142.1:0-3966 GCA_034676785.1 Anaerolineae bacterium
GATGCGGCCAATCCCCGCGCGCTGACGGCTCACGTGGATACGCTGGGGATGATGGTGCGCCAGATCAAGGGCAACGGCCGGCTGATGCTCACGCAGATCGGCGGCTATGACTGGCACTCGGTGGAGACCGAGGGGTGCACGGTGATGACGCGGACGGGCGCCACGGTGCGGGGTAGCATTCTGCCGACCAAGGCGTCGGTCCATATCTATGGCAATGAGGCGCGGGAGCTGAAGCGCGAGGCCGAGACGGTCGAGGTGCGCCTCGATGCGCGCACGACAAGCAAGGCTGAGACTGAGGCCCTGGGCGTTGACGTGGGCGATTTCGTCTATCTCGACGCGAGGGTCGAGGTGACCAACGGCTTCATCCGCTCGCGGCACCTTGACGACAAGGCGGGCGTTGCCGCCATCTATGGTGCGCTGTTGACCCTCGATCGGGTCGGGCTTGCGCCTCGCTACCGTCTTGATGCCCTGATCTCCAACTATGAAGAGGTCGGCCACGGAGCCGCCACAGGCATTCCGGATGACGTCACGGAGTTGGTGACGGTCGATATGGCAGCCGCGAGCGAGGTGCAAAACTCCGACGAGTTCAGCGTAGGCATCTGCGCCAAGGATTCGGGTGGGCCCTATCATCTCGGGCTGCGCCGTCGCTTGGAGCAGATCGCAATCGACCACGTGATTCCCTATCGCACCGACATCTATCCCTACTATGGGTCGGACGGCGAATCGACGTGGCGTGCCGGCGGCGACCTGGCGGTCGCCCTCATCGGCCCGGGTGTCGATGCATCCCACTCCTACGAGCGCACGCACGCTGAGTCGCTGGAGGCCACGATCAAGTTGTTGGTTGCCTATCTCCTGAGTGCATAGCGATGGACGACGCGACAGAAGACTGTCGGGCGACAGAAGACTGTTGGGCGACAGCGGACAGCCGGGCGGCTGCAGACAGCAGGGTGCGGCTTGGCTGGAGGGTTCCCTACCTGACCGGCGACCTTCCCGGCATCGGTGGGGTCATCCGTAATGAGCCGGAAGACTTCGTCGTCGAGGAGGTCCCGGCCTATGAGCCGTGTGGCGATGGCGAACACACCTACTTTCGCGTCGAGAAGCGCGGCATCTCCACGATGCAATTGGTCAAGGAGATCGCGGCGAAACTCGACCTCCCGCCGCGCGCCATCAGTTATGCCGGACTCAAGGATGCTCACGCCGTTGCTCGCCAGACCTTTTCGGCACAGTTTGTGCCTGAAGACAGGATTGAGGCCCTGAGCCTCGAGAGTGCGCGCATCCTCTGGGTGAGCCGGCACAGGAACAAGCTGCGCGTGGGGCACCTGCGCGGCAACCGTTTCACCGTGCGCATCCGCGATGTCGTTCCCGATGCCGCCACCAGGGCCGCCGTCATCCTCGAGGAGTTGACTCGGCACGGCGTCCCCAACGCCTACGGCCCACAACGCTTTGGCAAGCGCGGTGACAATGCCGTGGCAGGGTATCACCTTCTGCGCCATGATCGGGCAGCACTCCAGACGATGGGGATCCATCATCTCTCTCAGAACCTGCATGGCCTTTTCCTCAGTGCACTGCAGTCAGCTCTTTTCAATCAGGTTGTCGCCCGACGCATTTCCGATGGCACGCTGGATACCGTGATCCTGGGCGATGTCGCCAGGAAGGAAGACACTGGTGGTATCTTCATCGTCGCGGACCTCGACACCGACCAAGCACGAGCGCATGCCTGGGAGATCTCGCCGACAGGCCCCATCTACGGTTACAAGATGATGGAAGCGCACGCTGCTGCAGGCGAGATCGAGCATCAGGTTCTGAGTGAAGCGGGTCTGAGCCTGGCCGACTTCCGCCCCGTCAAGGAAAGCGGCGTCCGCAGACCCCTGCGCTATCGACCGGTAGGACTCACCTGTTACTCCGATGGGGCGAATCAGCTCGTGGTGAGCTTCTTTGCACCCAAGGGCTCGTTTGCTACCGCACTCCTCGGTGAGTTGATGAAGACGGAGGCTGCGCCCCATGCTGACCTGGCAGACTGAGCCTGCCGGCTTCTATGCAATGATAATGGTTCGTTAATGCGGCGCTAATCTGCATCGGGTATGCTTGAGATGGCGGGTGACGACCCCGAAACTGCACGATTCGGAAAAAGCGGAAGGAGTGGGGATGGACAAACGACAACGTAAGCAGGTTCAGTTCTCTGCTGTCTACCTGATCATCGCCTTGGTAGTGGCCTGGCTCTTCCAGGCCCTGATTTTCCAACCGATGGTGATCCGGTGGAGCGAGGTGCCCTACAGCAAGTTCCTCGAGGAACTGGATGCCGGCAACATCAAGGAGGTCCAGCTCACGCAGGATCGGATTCTCTATACGTGTTGCTCGGACGCCGAGGAGAACAACGCAAGATCGTATAACGTTGTGCGTGTCGATGACCCCGATCTCATTGAGCGATTGGTGGTAGCAGGAGTCACCTTTTCCGGTGAAGCGCCTTCCAACGCAGCCCTACCGATGCTGCTGGGATGGATCATCCCACTGCTGCCACTTGTGCTGATCTGGTTTTTCTACCTTCGGCGCATGGGCCAGGGTGGTGCAGGGGTCATGTCCATCGGCAAGAGCCGCGCCAAGGAAATTCAGGGCGAGCGGACCGGGATCAAGTTCGCTGATGTGGGGGGCGTCGACGAAGCCTCGTTCGAGCTCCAGGAGATCATCGCTTTCCTGAAGGACCCCAAGCGCTTCACCCGCCTCGGTGCCAAGCTGCCGAAGGGTGTTCTGCTTGTGGGCCCCCCCGGCACCGGCAAGACGTTGCTGGCTAAGGCGACGGCGGGCGAGGCGGATGTCCCCTTCTTCTCGATCAGCGGCTCGGACTTCGTGGAGATGTTCGTTGGGGTCGGCGCGGCACGGGTGCGCGACCTGTTTGTCCAGGCGAAGGCAAAGGCGCCGTGCATTGTGTTCATCGACGAGATCGATGCGATTGGTCAGTCCCGCGCCACGGTTGGGGCCATCGGCACCAACGACGAACGCGAGCAGACGCTGAACCAGCTACTGGCTGAGATGGACGGCTTCGAACCCAATCAGGGTGTGATCATTATGGCTGCGACCAACCGCCCCGAGGTTCTGGACCAGGCGTTGCTGCGACCTGGACGATTCGATCGCCAGGTGCAGGTTGGGCTGCCCACCGAGCAGGGCCGGCTCGAGATCCTCAAGATCCACACGAAGAAGGTCACGCTGGCAGAGAATGCTCACCTCGACCGCATTGCCAGGGTGACCGCGGGCTTCTCCGGCGCGGACCTGGCCAATATCGTCAACGAGGCTGCATTGCTGGCTGTCCGCAGCGAGCGCGCCGCTGTGACGATGGACGACTTCGACCTGGCGATCGAGCGGGTCGTCGCTGGGTTGCAGCGCAAGATGCGCCTCAAGCCCGAGGTCCGTCGGCGAGTTGCGTACCATGAAGGAGGGCACGCTCTGGTTGCCTACTTGCAGCCGGATACCGACCCTGTGCACAAGGTGAGCATCGTTCCGACATCGAAGGGCGCGCTGGGCTACACGATGCAGATGCCCGACGAGGATACATACCTTCTCAGCAAGCGCGAGCTCGAGGAACGCATGGCCGTGATGCTCGGCGGGCGGGCGGCGGAACTGCTCGTCTTCGAGGACACCTCGACCGGTGCGTCCAACGATCTGGAACGGGTCACGGATATCGCGCGCCGCATGGTCACCGAGTTCGGGATGACGGAGGCGCTCGGCCCCGTACGCTATGCCAATCCGGCGGGCACCGGATACCTGGGGCAGGTTGGCGGGCTCAGGCAGGACATCAGCCCTGAAACGGCCCGGCTCATCGACCAGGAGACACGCAATATCATCGAAGGCGCTCAGCGGAACGCCCTCCAATTCCTCAAGCAGCATCGTGAGGCACTGGACGCGATCGCGGACACACTGCAAGAGCACGAGGTCATCAACGCCGAGGAGATTGCCGCCATCGTCGGTTCCCCG
>JAXDDP010000144.1:0-15489 GCA_034676785.1 Anaerolineae bacterium
TGGGCTTGCCCATTATCCGGACTTCGGCAGACCATGGCACGGCCTTCGACATCGCCGGGCGCGGTGTTGCTTCAGAGGCGAGCATGGCTGCGGCGATTACCGAAGCTGCTCAGATGGCCAGGCGGCGGGCAGCTCTGCAGTAAGGGGTTCATATCTCCTGTGCCGGGTCGATTCTGAGACCCGCGTATGGAATGAGGTGTCGGGATGGTAGAGCCGGGCCGGGATGAGTCTGACGGCACACAGGAAGCATCGCGCACGATCCTCATCGTCGATGACTCACCTATGAGCCTGCGCTTGCTGACGCATATGGTCACGTTGCACGGGTACGGCGCGCAGGCGATGGTCAACCCTCAGGATGCTCTGGCCTATGCATGTGCTTCTCCTCCTGACCTGGTGTTGCTGGATATCATGATGCCAGAGATGAACGGTTTCGAGTTCGCTGAGCGCTTCAAGGCCGACGAGCGAACCCGTGACATCCCCATCATCTTCATCAGCGCCCTCAACGATGAGACGAGCAAGGTCAAGGCTTTCACCTCCGGCGGAGTCGACTACGTCAGCAAGCCGCTCCACGTGAACGAGGTGATCGCCCGGGTCGAGACCCACATCCGGCTTCGGGAAGCCACGCAGCGGCTCCAGCGTCAGATTGTCGAGCGTGAGCGGCTGATCGTGGAACTGGATATGGTGAACGAGCAGCTCAAGGAGGAGATCAAGGAGCGCGAGGCAGCGCAGGCAGCACGCGAAGTGTCGCTCCAGCTCCTCCGACGGGTCCTGGCCAAGACCGAGGCTCTCTACCGCATCACACGCTCTCTGATCACGAGCGAAGACGTGCCCGACATGCTGCAAATGGTCAGCGACAGCGTGGCGCAGCTTCTGCCAGCGGACAATGTATTGACGGTCACGATGGACCAAAGCGGAAGCGCGATCACGGCCATGTATGCAAGTGGCGCCAAGCTTACAGACGCCGCTGTCCCCTCGTACGACGACCTGATGGATGGTTTGATGGGGTGGGCTATCAAGCGATTACAGCCCGTCATCTCTCTGAAGGGACAACCAGATCCGCGCGAAAGCCCGCGTGCACGCGAGCGCCGCGAGGCAGCGCAGAGTGGCTCGATCCTGGTAGTCCCGTTGTACTTTCAGGGACGTATGATGGGTGCGGTGATGGCCATTGGCCACCGAGATGCACCGGATTACGACGAGCAGGACCTGGCGCAACTCACTGCGATTGCAGGCCAAACTTCGGTTGCGCTGGCCAACGCCTGGCTGTCAGATGAGACTGCGCACCTCAAGGAGTTCAACGAAGGGATCGTCCAGGGCGTGGCTGAGGCAATCCTCCTGCTCGACCACGACCACTGCATCACGTTCGCCAATCCTGCCGTGGCTCCGATGGTGGGTCATTCCCCGGAGGATCTGGTCGGAAGCTCCTATATGGCGTTGCTTCCTGTGGATCAGCACAACATCGTCTCTCGAGGCATCGCGTCGTCCACTGGTGGATCCGCCGCGCGCCTGGAGACCGAACTCCTGAACGAAGCCGGGCAGCGCGTACCGGTCCTGGCAAGCATTCGCCCCCTCTACAAGGAGGAGCGGGTCGTGGGTAGCCTGGTCGCACTGACCGATATCACGGAGATCAAGCAGGCAGAGGAGCAGCTGCGACGTTACGCGAGTGACCTGGAGACACAGAACGAAGAGTTGGCAGCGTTCGCCCATACTGTGGCGCACGATCTACGCAGTCCGCTCACCGGTCTGATGGGCTATGCCGACCTCTTGGAGATGACGTTGGGGGAGAGCTTGCGCACCACCGGCGGGGCCTCCAAGTCCATGGACTATGTGCATTACTTGAAGGCCAGCAGCGCGAAGATGAACAATATCATCGACGAGCTACTGTTGTTGGCCAGTGTCCGCGAGGTCGATGAGGTCGATGTGCGCGGACTCGACATGGCCAGGATTGTCCGTGAGGCGCAGACGCGCCTGGACTACCTCATCGTGGAGCACCACGCCGAGGTGCACGTTGCGCTGGCGTGGCCTCAAGCTCTCGGCTATGGGCCATGGATCGAGGAGGTCTGGGTCAACTACCTCAGCAATGCCGTCAAGTACGGTGGGCGTCCCGACGAGGGCATCCCTCCCATCATCCACCTGGGCTTCGATGCAGAGACCGGCAATGGCCACATCCGGTATTGGGTGCAGGACAATGGCACAGGGTTGACCCCGGCCCAGATGAGCCAGCTCTTCACGCCTTTTGAGCGCCTGCGCAACGTCCGAGCAGAGGGCCACGGTTTGGGCCTGTCCATTGTACGCCGCATCCTGGAGAAGCTCGGAGGAAGCGTCGGTGTGACAAGCGAGCTCGGCGTGGGGAGCAGCTTCTACTTCGACCTTCCGCGGGCCTGAGGTAGCCCGGTGCCTGCTGGGCTGACTCTATCCACATAGGAGCGTCAAGCATGAGAGTTCTGTTCATCGGCGGCACTGGAAACATCAGCACCTCGGTCAGTCGTATGGCCATCTCCCGTGGCGTGGACCTGTACTTGCTCACCCGGGGGCAGCGGGCCGTTGAGATCACCGGCGCACACAGCATTCGGGGAGATATCAAGCAGCCGGATCAGGTGCGGTTATTGCTCGATGATCTTGCCGGTCCGGATCGACCCTTCGATGCCGTAGTCAACTGGATCGCGTTCCGGCCTGAAGATATCGAGCGCGATCTGGCGCTCTTCCGGGGCAGGACGCGTCAATACGTCTTCATTAGCTCGGCCTCAGTCTACCAGAAGCCGCCACGTCACTACATCATCACTGAATCGACGCCACTTTACAACCCCCACTGGGCCTACTCACAAGCCAAAATCGCGTGCGAGGAGCGCCTGGTCCACGCTTACCGGGAGGAGGACTTCCCGATCACCATTGTGCGCCCGTCGCTGACCTATGACACCGTCTTTCCGATCGCCATCGGCGGATGGGGCTGTTATACGTTGGCAGATCGATTGCTGCGGGGCGCACCGATTATCGTCCACGGTGATGGGTCCTCGCTCTGGACCGTGACCCATGCGGAGGATTTCGCCCGCGGGTTCGTGGGCCTTCTGGGACATCCGCAGGCGATTGGTGACGCGTTTCACATCACGTCCGACGAGGTGCTGACGTGGAACCAGATCTATGGGACGATCGCCGATGCGCTGAACGTGGATCCGCACATCATCCACATCCCATCGGACTTCATTATGAAGGTCAGTCCGGGGCTTGGTGCTGGCCTGATCGGTGACAAAGCGTGGAGCACGGTCTTCGATAATCGGAAGGTCAAGACGCTTGTCCCTGAGTTCGCAGCCAACATCCCTTTCCACGAGGGCATCCGGCGTACATTGACCTGGTTTGACGCGGATCCGGTACGCAAGCGTGTCGATGCCAGGGTAAATGAGGAAATGGATGCTATCATTGCGGCATATCTGGGCACGGGGAGCAAGGACTAGGATATAGAGCGTCCGCTGCGTTCGGAGCGAGGCGATGGACATCGACGGTGGTCAGGGCGAGAGGGGGTGGGCGAATGGGTATGAGTGAATGGGCGGGCAAGAAGGCACCGCAGACACTTCTCGAGAATGTACCGCGGCTTGTCTCGATGTACTATGTCAGCCGTCCCGATCCCCGGAAGTCGACCGAGCGCGTTGCGTTCGGCACGTCGGGCCACAGGGGGACCTCCACGGACTCCAGCTTCAACGAGGATCACATTCTTGCCACGGCACAGGCCGTCTGCGAGGTGCGACAGGCCGATGGCATCATCGGGCCGTTGTACCTGGGCAAGGATACCCACGCTCTATCCGAGCCGGCGCTGTATACGGCGATCGAGGTTTTCGCAGCCAATGGCGTAGACATTATGGTGCAGCTAGCCTCCGGACAGAGCGACCCACAAAGTGGTAAGTTCGGTTACACCCCCACGCCTGCCATCTCTCACGCCATATTGACCTATAACCATGGGTTGCGCTCGGGGTTGGCCGATGGTGTGGTGATCACGCCCTCGCACAATCCGCCCTCGGATGGTGGATTCAAGTACAACCCACCTGAGGGCGGCCCAGCAGGCAGTGAGACGACGCGGCGCATTCAGGATCGGGCCAATGAGATACTGACTACTGGACTCAAAGGAGTCAGACGTCTACCTCTCGACAAGGCGCTCGCAGCCGAGACGACTCACGGCCATGACTACATTGGGCCGTATGTGGCCGACCTTGTCCGCGCGGTCGATATGGAGGCGATATCGGGGGCAGGGCTGAAGATCGGTGTTGACCCTCTGGGGGGGGCCACTGTAGATTTTTGGGGACCCATCGCCGATGCCTACGGGCTTAACCTGGAGGTCGTGAATCCTGCGGTCGACCCTACCTTCTCTTTCATGACCGTCGATCATGACGGCAAGATCCGTATGGATTGCTCGTCACCCTACGCGATGGCAGGCCTGATCGGACTGCGAGATCAGTTTGACATCGCATTCGGCGCCGACCCCGATGGGGACCGCCACGGTATCGTGACCCCGAGTGTAGGCCTGATGAATCCGAACCACTACCTTTCTGTGGCCATCTGGTACCTGTTTCAGAACCGGCCTGCGTGGGGCAAGGACGTCGCGGTGGGCAAGACGCTGGTGTCGAGTTCGGTGATCGACCGTGTGGTTGCCTCGCTGGGCCGTAAACTGTGCGAGGTGCCTGTGGGGTTCAAGTTCTTTGCCCCTGGTCTCTACGACGGCTCACTGGGCTTTGGGGGCGAGGAGAGCGCCGGTGCCTCGTTCCTCCGGCGCGATGGTACGGTGTGGACGACCGACAAGGATGGCATCCTGCTGGGCTTACTGTCAGCGGAGATCACGGCTCGAACCGGGCGCGATCCGGGTGAGCTCTACCGGAAGCTGGAAGAGCAGTTCGGGGAGGCGGCCTACGCTCGCATTGATGCTGTGGCCAACCCAGAGCAGAAGAGAATCCTCGCGAATCTATCCCCCGATATGGTTGCGGCGCGTGAACTCGCGGGAGACCCGATTGTCGCCAAGCTGACACGCGCACCGTGCAACGGTGCCCCCATCGGTGGGCTCAAGGTGGTCACGGACTACGGCTGGTTCGCGGCGCGGCCTTCGGGTACGGAGGACATCTACAAGATCTACGCCGAGAGCTTCCGGGGGCCGGAGCACCTGGCGCGCATCCAAGAGGAAGCGCAGACCATCGTGGCGGCGGCGTTCACTCGATAACGACCGTCACGCCGACCTCGACCCAGTTGTAGAGGGTCTCGGCTGCGGGAATGCCGAGGATGATGCAGCCGAACGATGCCGGGCGCCCCAACGATCCTTCCCAGAGCCGGTTGCCGCTGGCCAGGATCGGCAGCTCGTGAAAGCCGTTCTCCACGCCACCGCCGGCTGGATAGACGGCGATGAAGTAGGGCATCCAGAGATTCCACTGTGAGGCATAGGCTTCCTCGTACTTTTCCAGAACCTGGAACGTGCCCGAGTGGGTGGGCGAGTCTTTGATGCCGGTCGACACGGGCCAGTCCCAGAGCAACTGGCCGTTCTCATAGACACGGGTCCGCTGCTCCGCAAGGCTGACGATGATCTTCTTGCCGACGACGGGCATATTGGGCGTCAGAATGTCCTGTGAGGGGATGCGGATCTGCTGGCCCACAAAGAGCTTGTCAATATCGATGTCGCGGTTGACCTCGGCGACCAATCCAGGGGGCATCCCAAACTTCGCGGAGAGGCTAGTGAGGGTATCCCCGGCTTCGACGGTGTAGGTCCGCTCAGCGTGCGTCAGGTAGAGCCAGAGCACCTCCTGGCCTGACTCCAGCGCCTGGAAGACTTTGGCGGCTGCCTGGTCGTAGCGGAAGCCGCGTCCCTGTCCTGCCCCTTCTGCCAGCGCGATCAGCGTGTCGCGGATGGCGTATTGATTCATATCCACCATCGGCCTGCCGCCTTCCCCGGGGACCAGGTAGAGCCAGTTGGCGATCTCCGCCCGTCCCAGGGTCCAGCTAAGCGTTTCATCGGTGAGCACGTCGTGCGCCCGCAGCGTTATCTGCCGCGATAGCAGGGCTTCTGCCTGCTCGATGATGTCGCCAGGGTTGAGTTCAGCGGGGGCAATGACCTGGAAGGCCAGGGGTACCTCAACCCGGTAAGGCGTACCGCCGACCTCCCGCAGTCGTGCCAGTGTCGTCGGGATGTCGAGCACGCGGCCAGTCTGGCCCGGGACGATGACGACCTCTCCCTGTGTGAGTTCCAGCTTGGGATCGACCACGGGCTGGGAGGCCTCCTGGTCAACTTCGGCCAACAGCGCGCGGGCTGCTGTCGTGTCAAAGAGAAAACGCGGGGCGATATCGTGATAATAGAGCCAGATGCCTAGCTGCTCACGCCACGAGCCACCTCGGCCCATCGCGTAGGCCATTTCGGCCGTCGCGGCTGTGTCAACTCTCAGTCCGCCCAGCGTCCAGGGATAGGACCATTGTCGATCGCCATCCGTCAGCACCAACATGCCGGTGTCGACTTGATCCGCCACGGCGTCAAGCGCCGCTGCCGCCTGGGTGGGTGTCATACCCCCCAGGTGCACGCCAAGAGCGTAGACATTGGGGTAGATGGTCTCTTCGTAGATCCGGTTTGTACGCTGCAGGAAGACCCAACCTGCAAAGGTCGATAGACCGACCAGCAGCACGGCCAGCAGGAATGCTGTGCCCGCTGCCCCGAGGGTGCTACCTGATATGCGCGATGGCTGCGGCGAAGTGCGAGTGCCCATGGTTTCCTTGCCCTGCATAGTTATCTGACTCAATAGTGTACCCTGCAGGGGTCAGGAATCAAGAAAGGAGCGCAGAGAGCTTCCGGAGGGCACCGTGGCGTTCCAGGAAGCTCTCTCGCTTGGTTAGCTGCCAGAACCGGAGGCGCTGGTGCGCGCCAGCTGCTGCGCGTGCTTCCGCGCATGCAGGTCGAGGACCTGCTGCTGCACTTTCTGCAAGTAGTCTCCGCGCAGGGGATACCACTGCAGGATGATCGCCCCGAGAATCATCGCGATGCCAGGAATCAGGCCCACGAGGATCTTGATGCCCCATAGCGCGCTAGCCGGTTGGTCCAGCATAATCTGGCCCTGGTTGGCCTCGCGCGTGATGAAATCGGCCGACTCGAGCACAAAGGGCATCAGGGCGAGGGCAATCGATTGGGCGGGCTTGGTCAACAGCGCATTGACGCCGAAGAAGGCCCCTTCGCGCCGCACGCCCGAGCGCAGCTCATCCTCATCGGCCACCTGGGCGAAAAGCACGTTGGTGAGCGTCTGCGGCCCCGCCAGGCCAAACCCGGCTGCGACCATGCAGATGGGAATGAGTGGCGTGGGGACGACGACGATCAGGATCAGGGCCACGCCAGCGATCAGGAGCAACAACCGCTGCGCGCCGACAACGCCAAGCCGTCGCCTGAGCACGCTGGTCATCGGCACCCCAATGATGAGCGAGACGAAGAGGCATGCGACCAGAATCATCGCATTCATCTGGAGGACGTAGTCCGCCAGGTAGAAAATGGCACCCAGTAGCAGGGCCTGCATCAAGATCGACATGAAGTTCTGGGCGACGAGCACCAGGAATGAGCGGCTAGTGAAAGTGTATTTGAGGGCGGGGCCCAGTTTCAGCGGTTCATCGACCTCGTGGAACTCCGGGCGTTCGCGTACCCGCAGGGTGGTGATGATGATCATCACGGCACTGAAGATGCCCACGACCACCATCGAGACCTGAAGTGGAACGAACGAGGGTGACATTCCTGCTTTCGGGCGGAAGAAGTCGGGGATGAGAAAGCCAAGGATCGTGCCCAACAGGCCGAAGAGTGATGAAGAGATCTGCAGGCTGTTGCGCTCGGCATCCGACTCGGAGATCTCGGGCAGCAGTGCCGAATAGACCAGGCCAATGATGGTGTAGGCTGTGTCGTAGAGCAGCATCGTGGCCAGCATCCAGCCGAAGATGGCTGGCTCCCCGGCTTTCTGCGGCGCAAGCCAGACGAGGATGAAGGTAAGCGCCAGGAAGGGTGCCGTGAACCGCATATAAGGAATGCGGCGCCCGAGCCGCGACTTGGTGCTGTCAGTAATATAGCCGAAGAGCGGATCATTGATCGCGTTCCAGATCGCATAGATCGTCGAGGCGATCGCGATCCATCGCGCGGTCAGGCCCAGGTAGTCCTGATAGAAGATGGGTAGGAGGGCACCATAGGTGCCGGACACGATAGACGTGCCCAGGGCGGCGACGCCCCACTGGACCTTGTAGCCCAGGCTGAACCGAGCCGCGCTGGTACCCCTGGAGATTTGTGGCACAGATGTGGCCTTCATCCGATTCCTCCGTTTCAGGTTGGGGTTGACTGGTGTGTCACGCCGAGGTGTTCAGGACCGGCGGAACCGGTCGCGCAATGTGCGCCACCCGATGGCGTGAATGCCTTGTTCGTCAAGGAAGTGAGGGAGCTCTTCGCTCATCAACACCTGGTAGTCCGCCACCCGTTCTCTCCAGCGTTCCGGGATGATCGCCTGTAGCTCCGGCGTCTCCTTGGATGGATGGGTGATGAAGTAGGTCAACCCAGGGCGGAGGTCGCTGAGCGTGCGTTTCATCTGGTCCAGATGATCGTCCATGGAGGCGAAGCGTGCGGAGCGCACGTCATCAAACATGGGCAAGCCCTGGGCCTCCAGACCATCAACGTGGGCCGCTAGACTCTCAGCCAGGGGACCCTCGATGCCTCTTGCGGCGAGGATATCAGGGGTAGCCCGGACCAGAAAGGGTGGAATCCGGTGTTCCAGCGCGATCTGGACGTAGGCCTCAAGGAATCCAGGGTAGAAGACGGTTCCCATGTGCGTATCCATGTGGGTCACATCGATGCCTGCATCCAGTGCGCGCTGCACCTGGGCGGCGATCTCGCGGCGCACTGCCTCAGGTCGGGCCCTGGACTGTGCTTCTGCAGTGGCTGCAGAGAGGTAGCCATCCGTGTCGACCAACCCATCGTCGGGGGCCCAGGGCGCAACAGGACCCCAGCGATACCTGCCGCGCCACTCGGCGTTGAGAGTGACGTGCACGCCCATGTCCACGAGGTCGGCATTCTCGACGCAGAACTGCGCCGTTGCCGGGAACCAGGCGCAGGGGGTCATTGTCGAACCCGCAAAGGTCAAGTGGTGGGAACCGGTAGCGCGGTCAGAACCGTAAGGGCGGTCAGAACCGGTAGGGCCGACCAGGTCCACGTAGGCCGCCAAGGAAGCGTGACACATACCGATGTCGTCGGTGTGGATCAGGACAACGCGGTCGGTGTCTGCCAGACCGAGGCTCCGCAGCAGTGGGTTGTGTTTCATAGGATCCTTTCAAGGGCTAGGAGTCCGCTACGTTGGTCCGTGGTCTCCGCTCCATTGCGATTATAGGCGGTCTCACAGAGTCCGCATGTGGCGCCACCCACAACAGATCGCGCCCCGGGCTGCGTGATGCAGTCCGGGGCGCGATCGAGTCCGAAGTCGTGGCTCGCTAGGAGCCCAGACGTTGCCCGGTGAACCTGGATCTGGCGGCCTGTGTGGCCTCAAAGTACTCCACCCGGATCACGTGCTGTCCGGGTGTGAGCCGGACGATGGCAGACCGGACGCCGCGCATCGGCCACCAGCTATTGATCACCAGGCGATCGTCGACGTAGACGCGCACACCATCGTCGGTAGTCGTAGTGAGCCGGTAGCGTCCTCCCTCAGCGTCGAAGGTGCCTGTCCAGCGCACTGCGAAGCTGTTGACCGGAATCTCCGGGGCCGGGGAGTTCCAGCCCCAGTCAAAATCGATCGCCGTATCGGTGCGCACCAGGGCGGGGGTCTTGGTCATGTCGCGTGTGGCGAAGTACTCGCCCTGCCACGGCCCTGGCAGCTGGATAGCTGAGCTTCCGCCGGTGGTAGGGGTGCTCGGAACCGGCGTGCTCGGAGCCGGAGCGACGACTGTCGTCGAGCGGTATGTTGGTGACGGAGCCATCGCCCGGGCAGCCTCTACTGTGGCAGCGTAGTCCCACCAGAACTGCACGCTCGCAGATCCGGTGCCGTCGAAGTATTCGACGCGGAGCGTATGTCTGCCTTCGAGCCAGTGCCAATCCTGATAGTGCCACGTGAGCGTCTGTGGTGCCCAGTGGTCGAGTTTCAGGTCGACGTCGTCGATCCACAGGCGCATGCCATCATCGGAGCGGCCATTGAAGCGATAGAGGCCTGCCGGCAGGTTGATCGTGCGGACCCACCTGACCGAGAAGTTGTCGCTCGCCATCCAACTTGCTGGGGCACCCTGACCCCAATCGAAGTTGATCTCGGCATCGTCGCGGATCATCGCGGGCGCGCCACGGAGCTCGCGGTTGTCGTAGTAGCGGCCCTCCCATCCCCTCAGGGCATCGGCCCGGTTCCACCAGACATGGATGGAGGCGTCGCCGCCCTCCTCGAAGTACTCCACGACGACGGTGTGATTGCCGGCGCCCAGGGTCATATCACCGTAGTGAGTGTTGGGCAGTTGCTGCTTCTTCCAGGCATCGACGACGCGGTGCCCGTCGACGTAGATGCGAACGCCGTCGTCACTGCTGGCGTAGAAGCGGTAGGTACCCGCTTGGAAGCCCAACGTGCGGCTCCAGCGGGCTGAGAAGTTATCCACCGATACCTTGGGATCGGGGCTTCCAGTACCCCAGTCAAAGTCAATGGCGACGTCCTTGCGTCCGTAGACAGCATTGCCCGAATGGGCCGTGTTGTTCCAGAAGAGCGCATCCCAGACCGCGCCACTCTGCAGCTTCTCCCAGCCCACCTGCATCAGGGCGGTGCCCCAGGCCTCGTAGTACTCGATGCGGACGCGCGCCGTGCCACCGCTTACCGCATAGTCCCGCGTCTTCCATTCAGCAGCGTGGTCGCCCCATGAATCGATGACGAGGGCATCGTTGATCCATAGCCGCAGGCCATCGTCAGAACGGTAGGTGAAGCGGTAGGTCGCACCGTCGAACCAGAGGTCCTGGGTGAACCGTGCGGAGAACCCGTCGTTGGGGATACCGGAGCCCGGGCCCCCGGTGCCCCAGTCGTGCGCCAATTCCGATTCGTACCGGGTCAGGCCTGGACTCCCGCTCAGTGTGGTGTTCGAGAAATACTCGGCATACCACTGTCCAACCGCAGCCGCCGGGCGTGGGGTGCCGAAGAAGCTGCCCAGCAGCGCGAACAACAGCACGATCGCCATGCCTGTTGAGATTCGCTTGTGCATATCGCCTCCTATACTTATGTGCTTTGCTGATTATAGCCTGGCCGACGAACCAAGGTAAGGCACGCTGAACTGGCCGTCGTGGCATGTCTATCGTTATACAGACGCAGCCTGGCTCTCAAAGGTTCCCGTTTTTGACATGTCAGTTGTCTGACATATAATGATTGTGGAGGCGCTCTATGGATCTCGATGACCTACCCAAGGTTCGCTCTACGCGGGATCAGGTGGAAGCAACGCTTTCGCGCCTCATCGAACAACAACGCCCTGGAGACCAGCTTCCCCCTGAGCCACAGTTGGCCCGTCAGCTTGGCGTCTCGCGCCCCACACTGCGCGAGGTGTTGCGGATCTTCGCCGAGCGTGGGTTGTTGGTACGACGCCAGGGTGTAGGCACCTTCGTCGCCTCGCGAATGCCCGTGCTCGAAACCGGACTTGAAGTCCTTGAGAGCCTCGAGCGTATGGCGGCCCATCACGGTTTGGCCACTGAGATGACCCGCCTAGCTGTGGAGGAGCGCTCTGCGACGACGCTGGAACTGGAACGGCTGGGGCGCGTCGCGTCGACAGAAGTCCTGGTGGTCAGCCGTGTGATTGAGATTGAGGGCACGCCGGTAGCTGACCTCACCGATGTCGTGCCTGTGGATACCCTGCGGCGCGCCGATCTCGATGGGGACTTCCGTGGTTCCGTTCTCGATGTTTTGTTGACGCGGGGTTCGCCGCGACTGAGCCTGTCACGCACGGAGATCCTGGCAGAGTCTGCGGGAGATAGCAGGGCCGAGCGCCTGAGCGTGGCCCCTGATACGCCCCTCCTTGTGCTGGTTGCTCAGCTTTTCAGCTTTGATGAGCGCGTCATCGACTATTCGGTGAGCGCCTTTGTGCCAGGGCACTTCCGGATTCACGTGATGCGTCAGGTGCGCCCATAGGGATGGTGGTCAGGACGATTGATGACTGAGGGGAGGAGCAGGTATGGGGAATCAAAAGCGTGTCGTTGACATAGGGACGGTTCAGCGTGCAGTCGAGGCGCGGCGATCGGACATCATCGCGTTCATGCGCGAGCTCGTCGCGATCCCATCGATGGACTCACAGATCCGTGAGGTCGGTGAGCGCGTTCAGAAGGAGATGGTCCGGCTCGGTTTCGATGCCACCTGGTTTGATCGTATGGGTAACATCGTTGGGCGGATCGGTGACGGCCAGCGCGTGATCCTCTTTGACAGCCACATCGACACCGTAGGCATCGGGGATCCCGCGGAGTGGCAGTGGGATCCATTCGAGGGCAAGGTCGAGGACGGCGTGCTCTATGCGCGTGGGGCCAGTGACGAGAAGGGCAGCACGCCGGGGATGGTCTATGGGCTGGCGATCGCGCGGGAGCTTGGCCTCCTCGAAGGGTGGACGGCCTACTACTTCGGCAATATGGAGGAGTGGTGCGATGGTATCGCGCCACGTTCGCTGGTAGAAGACGAGGGCATTCGTCCTGACTACGTCGTCATTGGCGAGCCGACGAAGATGCAGGTCTACCGCGGGCACAAGGGGCGCGTGGAGATGCAGGTCGTCGCGAGGGGCAAGAGCGCTCACGCTGCCAGCAATGAGCTGGGGGACAACGCAATCTACAAGCTGCTGCCCGTCATTGAGGCGATCAGTCAGCTTGAGCCGGAGCTGGGGGATGACCCATTCCTGGGCCACGGCAAGATTACGGTCACGGACATCGAAGTTGAGACGCCCAGCATCAACGCTGTGCCGAACCGCTGCACCGCCTTCATCGATCGCCGGTTGACGTTCGGTGAGTCACCGGATGCGGAGATTGCGCGTGTCCGTGATCTGATCCCGCAGGAGCATCGGGAGGCTGGTGACATCACCGTTGACCTGCTTCGCTATGATGACCCAAGCTATACCGGGTTCGTCAAGATCGTCGATAAGATCTTCCCTGCCTGGGCGTTGGACGAGGCGCACCCGCTGGTCCAGGCAGGGTTGGAGGCATGCCGTCGGATTGGGTTGTCGTCGGGGAACAGAGCCGGGAAGTGGGACTTCAGCACGAATGGGATCTATTGGGCTGGCATTGCAGGCATTCCCACCATCGGGTTTGCGCCGGGCGATGAGAAGACGGCCCACACCGTGATGGATAGTGTGTCGCTCGACGATGTGGTTGCGTCGACAGCCTTCTACGCCATCCTCCCGACACTCATACCGGGTTAGTGCTGGTGCATCTGGTTGGGGGTAAGGAACACAGGCATATGGGGACAAGGGAGGCCCGGCAACGGCAAGCCCTTTCCTTCTCTCTCTGGTTCTGGATTCTCGATTCTGTTTGGGAGGTGAGTGATGCAGACATTCCTACGTGGTCGTGACCTGATTTCGGATCTGGACTTCTCGAAGGAGGAAGTGGAGACCGTGCTCGACGTGGCATGGGATCTCAAGCGCAAGCGCGCAGTCGGTGAGCCCCATCCCTATCTGCGCGACAAGACGCTCGGCCTGCTCTTCTTCTTCAGCAGCACGCGCACTCGTTGCTCCTTTGAGTCGGGGATGGCGCAACTGGGTGGCCACGCGGCCTTCATCGAGTCGCGCACGACGCAGATCTCGCACGGTGATACGGCGACCGAGATCGGGCAGATTTTGGGACGCTACTTCGATGGCATCGCGATTCGCCATTGTGACTGGCGTGTGGGAAACGACTATCTCAACGGCGTTGCCGCGGCGTCTCGCGCTCCGGTGTTGAACATGCAGTGCGACGTCTACCATCCTTTCCAATGTCTCGCTGACCTGATGACGGTGATGGAAAAGAAGGGGCGCGACCTTCGCAAGAAAAAGATCGTGGTCTCGTGGGCGTACGCGTCGTCGTACCTCAAGCCTATCTCGGTTCCTCAATCACTGATCCTGCAGATGCCGCGCTTTGGGATGGACGTCACGCTGGCGTATCCTGAGGAGTTCATGTTGATGCCTGAGATCGTGGATGAGGCCAAGGCCCAAGCTCGGAAATACGGGACGGGCTTTGAGATCGTGCACGATATGGCAGAGGGTTTCCGAGATGCGGATGTTGTGTATGCCAAGTCGTGGGGGCCGCTGCTGACGACCGACGATCCGGTAGAGGGCAAGAAACTGCAGGATAAGTATCAGGACTGGATCACGGACGCGGCCAAGATGCAGGTCGCGGCAGCTGACGCGATCTATATGCACCCGCTTCCTGCGGATCGCGACATCGAGGTGACCAACGAGGTCATGGACGGTCCGCAGTCGGTGGTCTTCGATCAGGCAGAGAACCGACTGCACGCGCAGAAAGCGGTGATGGCCCTGACGATGTGGTAGTCAGCCCCGCCCGGTACAAACGAAGGGAGACAGGACCGTGGAATCCTCTCAGGTCGAAACACGCAGGAAATGGGCCGTGATCGCCATTGGCGGCAATTCGCTGATCAAGGATAAGCAACACCAGACGGTGGAAGATCAGTACCAGGCGGCGAAAGAAACGTGTTATCACATCGCCGACATGATCGAGATGGGGTGGGACGTCGCCATCGGGCATGGAAACGGGCCACAGGTCGGCTTCATTCTGCGCCGTTCGGAGATCGCAGCCAAGGTTGCCGGGATGCACGAGGTACCGATAGACGTCTGCGGAGCGGACTCCCAGGGCGCGATCGGCTATGCCCTCCAGCAGAACCTGAACAACGAGTTCTACCGCCGCAAGATCAAGAAGAGCGTCGCCACGGTGATTACGCAGGTCCTTGTGGACAAGAACGATCCAGCCTTCCAACGCCCTACCAAACCCATTGGCGGGTTCATGGATGAGGCCGAAGCGCAGCGACGTAGGGCAGAGGAAAACTGGTCGGTTGTTGAAGATGCCGGGCGTGGGTGGCGGCGTGTGATCGCTTCGCCACTGCCCAAAGAGATCATCGAGATCGATGTCGTGCAGGCCCTACTCAACCAGGGCATCTGCGCGATCACCGTGGGAGGCGGCGGCATTCCCGTCATCGAGGATGCGCAGGGCAATTACCTGGGCACAGCCGCCGTGATTGACAAGGACTATGCCTCGTCGCTGCTGGCGCAGAAGATCAAGGCGGATCTGTTCCTCATCTCCACCGCTGTCGAAAAGGTGTACATCAATTTCAACACACCAGAGCAAAAGGGCATCGATGTGATGACGGCTTCTGAGGCGCGCCGTTACATCGCCGATGGCCAATTCGCCAAGGGCAGTATGTTGCCGAAGGTAGAAGCCATTCTGTGGTACCTCGACGCAGGCGGCAAAGAGGCCATCATCACCGACCCGCCCCACATCATCGCTGCGCTCCAGGGCAAGGCGGGCACGCGCGTCGTGCCGGATGGATCGGCATA
>JAXDDP010000146.1:0-17955 GCA_034676785.1 Anaerolineae bacterium
ACTACGACCGCTGGATGCGCGACTACGCTATCAACCTCGATCTCCACGCACTATGGGCGCACGCGGACTTTGTCAAACCGGGCATTGATGCAGTGCGTCCGCGTCCCGAACACCGGTTCTATGCGCCAGATCTGGCCTGGGCCGGCTTCAAGACGGATGGTCATGTGTCGGACGTGCTTCTCGAGTTGCGGATGCCCGACGCCTGTGCAGCGATCCTGGGCTCGCCCCGCAGAGTGACAGTTGAGTACCGCTTCCTGAGCGACCGTATTGAGATTCATCTTCAGTGGTTCGACAAGCAGGCCACCCGGCTGCCGGAGGCGCTCTGGTTCTCGTTCAATCCCGTGATCGGTGCACCGGAGGCGTGGAGGCTCGACAAGCTGGGCCAGTGGATCTCGCCCCTCGAGGTCGTGCGCGGCGGCGGGCGCTTCCTGCACGCCGTGCAGCGCGGGGCTCGCGTCGAGGATGGCGCAGTGTCCTTCGCCCTGGAGAGCCTGGACGCGCCGCTGATCGCGCCAGGGCAGCCACGGTTGCTTCATGCTGACGACGTACAGCCGCAACTCGAGCACGGCATGCACGTGCTTCTCTATGACAACCTGTGGGGGACGAACTTCCCGATGTGGTACGAGGAGGACGGCGCGTTCAGGTTCGTGCTGCGTTTCTAGGTGCGTTTGAGCGCACTGAAACGCATGAGCTGACCGTGTGCCTCATCATACAGCGCCAACCCCAGGCACTTCAGGCTGCTGCCCAGCGTGAGCGGCTTCACCGTCTGCAGTGCGGGGATGTCGTCGTACGCAGCCTGCAGGTTGTAGTTGGGGATCGTCGCGCGCAGGTGGTGGATGTGGTGTAAGCCGATGTTGCCCGTGAACCACTGGAGGATCCTGGGCAACTTGTAGTATGAGCTGCCCTCGATGGCTGCCCGCGCGCGGTCCCACGTTTCGTTTCTCGCCCAGTAGACGCCTTCAAACTGATGCTGGACGTAGAAGAGCCAGATCCCGAACATCGCCGCGATCAAGATCACGGGCATCTGGATAAGCAGATATGTCCGCAGACCTATCGTAGCCCAGGCAATGCCAAGGACTGCGAGCAGCGCCAGGTTGGTCAGGGCGACGCTGACGTGCTCCCGGCGCTCAGCGCCGCTGCGTGCGAATCGCTGGCTGAGTACGAAGCTGAAGAACGGCCCCAAGCCGAACATCACGAGGGGGTGACGGAAGGCGCGATAACCCCAACGCTTCCACCAAGGAGCTGCACGGTATTCCGCAACCGTCATCGTATAGACGTCGCCTGATCCGCGTCTATCGAGGTTCCCCGCCGTGGCGTGGTGACGGGCGTGTGAGAGCCGCCAGGGCTCGTAAGGCGTGAACGTGAGGATTCCTGTGATGGTGCCCAGGATCCGATTGGCGTCCCTGGAGGCGAAAAAGGATCCGTGACAGCAGTCGTGGAAGATGATGAAGGTGCGGATGACGAACCCCGCAGCCACGACGGCGAGTGCCAAGGTCACGATATAGGGCAGGCCCGCCTGCATCGTCGCAATCATGATGGCCCAGAGCAGCAGGTAAGGCCCAATGCTCGTCACGATCTGCCAGATCGCCTTCTGCTGGTTGGGCTTCCCATACGGAGCAAGGATCTGGCTCCAGTTGGGAGTCGTCGCACCACGTCCTGCACCACTCGTAGCAGTATCCATCGGTTATCTCCTATGCCGTCCAGCGCGCTGTTTGCACCAACGTTCGCAGGCATGCGAGCAGCTCTTCCTGCAGCCGACCGGCGAAGTCGAGCTCGGTGGCCTTCGGCCCGAGAATCACGCCCAGGGTCACCGTTTCAGACTGGCGTTGCGCATCCCGCCAGGCAAACAGCGGCTTGCTCCAGGTGAGCCCGGACCGCCCAGCCTGGGATTGGTAGAGCTCATACGTCCCGCTGACCGGCACTGCGAGCTGTGCCTCGACGCGGAAAGCGGCCGGTGCGCAGCCATCCTGCGACCAGCCCATCGTGCGCGCAACCAAAGCGTGCGTCAAGATCCGTAGACGGTCCTCCACCACGGCGTCGTGCCGCACAATGTCCGCCAGTGCCCCAAGGTCGTTGAGGGGTGCCAGGAGTTTGGGGTCATCAATCGCCTTCACTTCGGCGGCGGGCGTATTGAGCACCGGCATGGGGGTGAGGATGATCCGTTTCACCTCCCACTGGCGCAGGACCTTGGGATCTACACGCACCTTGCATGCCCACAGGCAGGGCCGCTCGGGCTCGGGTAGGGCCACATCCGCTTCCGCCCGCCACAGCACCTGGGCATCATCCGTCCAGTCCCTGACGGGTACTCGCCGCGCCCGCGATCGTCCCAGCCCGTACGCGCCCGCAGCCAGGAGGACCGCGATGGCTGCCCAGATGGCGTCCGAGATCAGCCCAACCTCGTGCGTGACCTCGTCTTCGGGCACCATCACAGCTGTGGGGGGTTCGTCATCACGAACACTGGACCAGGTGCAGCAGTCGGTAAGAGGCCGGGCGGTCGAACTCCGTGCCAGTATGCGGTCGGCGCCGGTGAGTGCCCACGCCGCTGCTAGCGCGACGAAGAGGAGAGTCAATCTGCCACACTGCGATAGGTGCGGATGGTCCATCATACCTCCGGGTCGTGACTGCCACACTTCGGCCAAGACGCGGCGCCGCCAGGGCATATGGGTAGAGGACGGCAACGACAGTGGCGGCTCCGGTTCAGACCGGACCGATGGATAACTGCACCTATTGTAGCCCAACGTGAGCTGGCAAGCAAGTCAGGACAGCCCATCTGACAACCGCAGACTAGCGCACTGTCAGCCCGATTGCAGTTGAGCCGATAGCGGATGTAACCCGCCGTGGGTCAGCCGTTGAGCGACCGCGCTAGCCACCTGGTTGCTTCGGCGATCAGCTGTGCGCCCATCGGCACAGGCACCTCATCGGCGTTGATCTGGAGATGGTAGAGCGAGGCATCGTCCCACGCGACCCCGAAGTAGCGCTGGAGATAGCGAGCGCGCTCGCGATCGCTACGCTGAATCGCGGTCTCGGCTTCCTCGCGTGTCCCGCCTCCGCGTGCCATCAGAGCGCGAACCCGCACTGGCGTCGACGCATAGACGCGGACGTGAAGGGCGTTTCGCCGGTGGCGCAGGATGACCTGCGCACCACGCCCCGCCACGACAACCCCGCCGGTCTCGGCGTAGCGCTCAATAACCTGCCGGATGAGGTCGCGGTAATGCTCGGCGGCTGAGGCGCGCTCGCGCTCGGCGATGAACTCCTCCGCAAGCTGGGCATTGAGCACTTCGGCATAGGCCTGCCCCTCGCGCAGCGTTGCACTGGGCATCATCGGCACCGGCGACATCCGCCCCAGCAGTTCCAGGATGCGCGCCAGCATTCCCGGCACCTGTTCCTGATAGGCGAGGGCTTCGACCATGGCCTCGTCGGGGAAGCCAGCCTCCATCGCGGCGTGCTGGAGGATCTCGCGATCGAGGTAGCGGAACCCAAGAAGCGTGGCAGCATCTGCGCCCATATAGCTTCCGCCGCTGCCCAACTGTCTCGAAAGGGTGATCACAATGCCCATAGGTCCCTCCGGTTCGTGGGTCCAGTGTCGTGCAGGCGGGCGATCGTCAGGTATCAGCGTGATAGCGGATGACGAGGTGTTGTTCCTGACTTCAGCATAGCACAGCGACCGTCGTGTGTCAATCCAGCCCCCGCCTCGCCGTGCGTGCGTGTTGTGTGCACCGTGGGACCGTGGTATCATCGCAGTGGATATCGGCTCGACCAAAGGAGCGACCCCTATGTCACGACCGGCACCTTCGGCAGTCCTGCAGCGGCTCCGGGCGGAGTATGAAGCCCTTGTCACCCGGCCCAACCGGGTGAGCCAGAGCTGGAACAATGGGCTCTTCGAGCGTTATGAGTTTCCTGTTCTTACGGCCGCTCACACGCCGCTTGAGTGGCGCTACGATCTCAACCCGGCAACGAACCCCTACATGATGGAGCGGATGGGTATCAACGGTGTCTTCAATGCCGGGGCAATGGTCTGGCAGGACAGGATTGTGCTCGTCTGCCGCGTCGAGGGCTACGACCGTAAGTCGTTCTTTGCTGTGGCTGAGAGCGAGACCGGTACGGACGGCTTCCGGTTCTGGGATCGTCCGTTGGTGATGCCCGAGACCGGGGACCCCGATGTCAACGTTTACGACATGCGCCTCACGGAGCACGAGGACGGCTGGATCTATGGCGTTTTCTGTACTGAGCGCAAGGACCCTGCTGCGCCTCCCGGCGACATGAGCAGTGCTGTGGCCCAGTCCGGCATTGCGCGGACGCACGACCTGGTGACCTGGGACCGGCTGGACGACCTGGTCACCTCATCACCGCAGCAGCGCAACGTCGTTCTGCACCCGGAGTTTGTGCGTGGAAAGTACGCCTTCTATACGCGACCACAGGACGACTTTATCCAGGCCGGGAGCGGTGGGGGCATCGCCTTCGGGCTGGCCGATGATATTGAGCACAGCGTTATCCTTGAGGAGACCGTCATCGACCCGCGGGCCTATCACACCATCAAGGAACTCAAGAACGGTGCTGGCGCCACGCCGATCAAGACCCCGGAAGGGTGGTTGCACATAGCGCACGGTGTCCGTGCCTGCGCCGCAGGTCTGCGCTACGTGCTCTACGCGTTCCTGTGCGACCTGGATGATCCTGCCAGGGTGCTCTATCGTCCCGGAGGCTATTTCATGGCGCCAGTCGACGAGGAGCGCGTCGGCGACGTCTCGAATGTCCTCTTCTGCAACGGCGCAGCTGCCTTGCCCGACGGCACGCTCTTCATCTACTACGCCTCGTCGGACACGCGGATGCACGTTGCGACGACGACGATTGATAAGATGCTGGACTATGTGAAGAACACGCCCCCCGATGGTGGGCGGTCGGCTGTGTCCGTCGCCCAGCGCCTCGCGCTCATCGAGCGAAACTGCTCGCTCATACCCTGATCACAATCTGAAAGGAGTGTCCATGTCCGACCTGTTCGTACCCAAGCCCGAGCACAAGTTCACTTTCGGTCTGTGGACCGTGGGCAACACCGGCGCCGACGCGTTCGGAGACTCAGTTCGGTCCGAAATGTCGCCTGCGGATCTCGTCTACCTTCTTGGCGAGGTCGGCGCCTATGGCGTCAACTTCCACGATAACGACCTGATCCCGATCGATGCCACAGCTGCGGAGCGCGAGGCAATCCTCAAAGCCTTCAAGAAGGCGCTGGCGGACACGGGCCTTGCCGTACCGATGGCCACGACGAACTTGTTCGCCAACCCGGTTTTCAAGGATGGCGCCTTCACCTCCAACGACGCCAAGGTTCGCGCGTATGCCTTGCAGAAGACGATGCGGGCGATGGACCTCGGTGCCGAACTGGGTGCCTCGGTCTACGTCTTCTGGGGCGGCCGCGAGGGCATCGAGACCGATGCGGCCAAAGACCCGGTCGCCGCGACCAAGCGCTTCCGCGAGGCCCTGAACTTCCTCTGTGAGTACGCGATCGACCAGGAGTACAACTTCAAGTTCGCGCTTGAAGCCAAACCCAACGAACCGCGCGGGGATCTCTACTTTGCGACGACCGGGGCCTATCTGGGCTTTATCGAGACGCTCGACCACCCCGATATGGTGGGCGTCAACCCTGAGATGGCGCACGAGCAGATGGCGGGGCTCAACTTCATGCACGCTGTGGCGCAGGCATGGGAAGCCGGGAAGCTCTTCCACATCGACCTGAACGATCAGAACTATGCCCGCTTTGACCAGGACTGGCGCTTCGGGGCGCAGAACCTCAAACAGGCCTTCTTCCTGGTGAAGTTCCTGGAAGACGTCGGCTACACCGGCAGTCGCCACTACGATGCCCATGCCTACCGCACTGAAGACTATGAGGGCGTCAAAGACTTTGCCCGTGGCTGCATGCGTACCTATCTCATCCTCAAGGAGAAGGCCCGGCAGTTTAACGCTGATCCCGACATCCAGGCCTTGCTTGCCGAGATCAACGCCGACGATGGCTCGATGGACGTCTTCAAGGGTGCCTACTCGGCCGCCAAGGCTGCCGCGCTTAAGGCCCATGCCTTCGACCGCGACACCATTGCTGCTCGCGGCCTCCAGTACGAGAAGCTCGACCAGTTGACGGTAGAGCTGCTATTGGGCGTTCGCTAGAGGCGCTGTGACGTGGTGAGTGGTGCATGGTGCTTCTCGCCATGCACCATTCGCAACTAGCCACGCACTTTTCGTATGTGTGACACCATTGTTGCGACCGGGGCCGTCACCGCCGACGGCGTGGCACTCTTTGGGAAGAACTCTGACCGCGAGCCCAACGAGGCTCACGAGATCGTGGTCCTGCCTGCGGCTGACCCTACGCCGGGCAGTCTCGTGCACTGCACCTACCTCGATGTGCCTCAGGTGGCTCACACGCATGCCGTGCTCCTGGCAAAACCCTTCTGGATCTGGGGCGCGGAGATGGGCGCCAACGAACATGGCGTCACCATCGGCAACGAGGCTGTCTTCACCAAGGTCCCGTATGGCAAGGCCGATGGCCTGATCGGGATGGATTTACTGCGGCTGGCTCTGGAGCGTGCTGCGACTGCTGAGGAAGCCGTGACCGTGATCACGACGCTCCTCGGCGAGCATGGGCAGAGCGGCAACTGCGGCTTTCAGCACAAGCTCTTCTACCACAACAGCTTCCTGATCGCGGACCCGCGCGATGCCTGGGTGCTGGAGACCGCGGGGCCCCATTGGGCCGCGCGGCGTATCGAGGGTCTCTACACCATCTCAAACCGGTTGACGATCACGAATGCCTGGGACCTGGCCTCGCCGGATCTCGTCCCCTATGCTGTGGATCACAAGTGGTGCAAGGGGCCGGAGGACTTCAGCTTTGCACGCTGCTACTCGGACTTCGTCTACTCCACCTTCAGCGATGCAGCTAATCGGCAGAAGCGCACGACGGCGCTGCTCGAGGCCGCACGCGGGCAGGTCACGGCGGGGCTGATGATGCGAGTGCTGCGCGATCACGGTCCGTCTTCGGGTCCGCCGCGTCCCGACCGGGGCCTGATCGGTACGACAGTATGCGCGCACGCGGCGTTCGGCCCGGCGCGCGGCTCGCAGACGACGGGCTCGATGGTCTCGCACCTGCGGCCCGACCACCCAACGCACTTCGTGACGGGGACCGCGGCGCCCTGCACGAGCGTTTTCAAGCCAGTCTGGCTTGACGTGTCGTTGCCGCCGACTGGCCCACGCCCGACGGGTACCTACGACCCGGCAACGCTCTTCTGGCAGCATGAGGCCCTGCACCGGCGCGTGCTACGCGACCCGGGCACGGCACTTCCGCTTTTTGTCGGTGCACGTGATGGCATCGAGGCCGAGTGGGGGGAGGAGGCGCTGCGATTGGCACCGGCTGACGCGGCGACGCGCGAAGCCTTTGAGGCAGCCTGCTTCGAGCGCGCTCGGGACGCCGAGACTGCCTGGCGCAGCCAGGTTGGCGCTTCCGGCCTGCGCGATCGGCGGACGCTGCTGGCCAAGCTCGCCTGGCGCGCCTGGAATCGCCAGGCAGGCATACCCGCCTAGCGTTCAGTTAAGTGGGTTCACAGTAACCGCTTCAGCGGTTCTGCTGCCGGCGTAGCAAATTCCGGCAAGCTGTTCGCTCCTGGCGCCGCTGCCTGCGGGCGCGGAGATGCCAGGGCAGCGACGCCGGTGGGTTCTGTTGACACTCCCCCATCTGTGTCTAGACTTGCGCCATGGCGTTCACCGAACTTCAGTTCCAACATCCCTTCTGGCGCTACCAGCAGATGATCCTCGAGGTCGTGGAGCGCAAATCCGCGACTCAGGCGACCTACCACATTGTCGCGCCACCCGGCTCAGGAAAGACCATCGTGGGCCTTGAGCTCATCCGGCGTTTCGGGCAGCCCGCGGTTGTTTTCGCACCGACAACAACGATCCAGACGCAGTGGCAGCAGAAGCTCTCGCAGTTTTCCGACGACCCCGGCTGGATTGCCGACCACAGCAGCGTCGATGCACGGCAGCTGGCCGAGATCAACCTTCTCACCTATCAGGTGCTTTCGACGCCGGGCGAGAACCTGGCTTTCGTTGAGAGGGTGGCAGTCGAGCGCTGGGTTGACGACCTTCTCGCGAGCGACCAGGCCCAGACAGAGACCGATGCTCACACCCGCATCGAGACGCTCCGGCAGACGAACCCCGCGTCCTTTGGGCGTGAGGTGTCCAGGCGGTACCGGCGCGTCAAGCGCGACTTCTTGCGGCAGGCTGGCACCGATGGGCGCGCGTTTCTCCACCCCAATGCCCGCGACCTGATTGATCGCATCGTTGCCCTGGGGGTGGGTACCATCGTTCTGGATGAATGCCACCATCTCCTCGACTATTGGGCCTTCATCCTGCGCACGCTCATCGCGGCGCTTCCGGGCGTACGCGTGGTTGGCCTTACGGCGACGCTGCCCAACGCCGCGACAGACCAGGAGTACGAGAACTATCTCGCGCTCTTGGGCGAGGTCGACTTTGAAGTGCCCACGCCTGCCGTCGTCAAGGAGGGCAATCTGGCCCCCTACCGCGACCTCGTCTACTTCTGTGAGCCATCGTCGCGTGAACTCCGTTACCTTCGGCAGATCCAGCGGCACTTCGAGGCGGCGGTGCAACGGGTCACCCAGACGCCGGCCTTTCAGACCTGGCTCCTGGAGACGCTGGTCGAGCGGGGGACCAGGCATGCCGCTGAGCCGGAATCTTTCGATGCCTTCTTCAGCCGTGAGCCGACCCTCGCGGTTGCCGGAATCAAGGTGCTGTTGCTGCAAGGGGCTACGCTCCCGCCCGACGTGACCGTGATCGAGGAGATGCATCAGCCCCCCACCATCGACGACTGGCTTGTCCTTTTGGAAACGTTTGGCCTGCGCGTGCTCAAGGTGAGCGCTGATCCGGACGATCAGGCTCTCTATCGCGAGCTGCGCCGGGTGCTCCTGGGTTTCGGCATCACCATCACCGAACGCGGCGTGCGCCACCAGCGCTCACCCGGCGAGCTCGTACTCACGCTCTCCGAGTCCAAGGACGCGGCTACTGTCGAAATCCTGAGGGCCGAATCGGCAGCGATGGGCGAGCGCCTGCGGGCCGTGGTGATCACCGACTTCGAGCGCATGAGCGCGCAAGGGCGACGGTTGAAGGATGTCCTGGACCCGGATGCAGGCAGTGCGGTGCGGGTGTTTCGCCGACTGGTCCACGATGAGTCCACGCGAGGGCTCTCCCCTGTCCTCGTGACTGGGAGCGTCGTTCTGGTCGGGTCGGACAGCATTCCACGGCTGGAGGATGGCATTCGGCGCTGGATCGGGGCAGCTGGCGCGACCTTCAGCTGGAGTTGGGAACCGACCGAGGATCCGCGGGTCTCACAGCTTGCGGGCGCGGGGCATGGGTGGGGCGCACGAGCTTACGTGGCCCTGGTCACCGATCTCTTCGAGCGTGGGCTGGCGCAGTGCCTTGTGGGAACCCGCGGCCTTTTCGGGGAGGGATGGGATGCACTCTCGCTCAACACGCTGATCGATCTGACTGCCGTGACGACGAGCACGGGGGTTCAGCAGCTCCGTGGGCGCAGTCTGCGTCTGGACCCGGCGTGGCCCCGCAAGGTGGCACACAACTGGGACGTTGTGTGTACGAGCACCCGCTTCGACAAGGGCGATGTCGATCTGCGCCGCTTTTCCGCGCGTCATCATCATACCTGGGGCATTATTGTGCGGTCCGGGATGGCGGATCTTGCCAACACAGTGGAACGCGCGTCCGCAGGCCTGCTCATTGGGTCGCCGCTGCAGGGGCAGATCGTGCGCGGTGTCGCCCACGTCGATATCGAGCTGGCCGACGAGTTGGCCTTCCGTGACTTCAAGATGATCCAGCTCCAGAGGGTTACACAGCGGATGCTGTCGGCGGTGAAGCAGCGTGAGCGTGTCTACGACCTCTGGAAAGTCGGCGAGCCCTACTCGAACTTCATTTACAGCGCCACACACCTGGAGCCGCGCGACTTGAAATTCCGCACGGTTGCCACGATCTCCGATTCCCTGCGCGCGATTGTGCGCCGACTCTTTGGCAGCCTCGTGGGTGTAGCTGGCACGATCTGGATTGCTGGCCTGCTGCAGCTTCCAGGTTTTGGCGATCCGACCTTCCTTGGGTTCGCCGTGCTTGTGATTCTGGTTCTTGGGCTCCTGGTCACGTTGGCGGTGAACGCGCGAGCAATCTGGCGCGTCTTCAAGCGTGCCTTTCTGGAGTTGCCTGCCGATGCCGTGCTCCTGGACATTGCCCGGGCGTTGTTGGCAGCGCTGCGCGAAACCGAATTGGTGAGCCACGACCTTGATGACAAGTACGTGCGCGTCGCCGAGACGCCTGGCGGAGAATATCAGGTCTTCGTCGACTACGCGTCGCCGGAGGATTCCGATGTCTTTGCGCGCGCCTATCGCGAGCTCCTTGGGCCGGTTGGCGATGCGCGCTACCTGATCGAGCGCGACAGCGCCAGCCTGCGGAATCTCATCTACCGGCCTCTGTGGTCGCTGGTGCGGGCGTCGCTGGGGCTTGGGGAGGACCTGCGCGCCTACCACCGCGTGCCGGATGTGCTGGCGACACGGCGCGAGCGGGCGGAGGCGCTTGCCCGCGCCTGGAAGCGCACCGTCGGTGGTGGACGCCTGGTCTACACACGGTCGTCGGAGGGCCGGTTGATCCTCTTGCACGCGCGGGGACAGAAGCGCAAGCCCGTGCGACAGTTGGCGTTCGAGTTCTGGAAGTAGCACTTTGGCTTCTAACCTTTCCATACTATAGTAGCGACTATGACTGCATAGCGGAGGGGAGCTGATGGCTGATTCGTTCTGGACACTGTCGGAGCACGGAACCTTCGAAGCACCCGGCCTCGCGGCCCTCATCTTCCACAATCGCTATCCCGAGGGCAAGCAGGGCGGTATCGAGATCATCCAACACGGCGAACGAACGCTCTCTTGTGGAGACCTTCGGCTTTCGACCGCGCCCAGCCAGTGGGATGGCCAGCCCGAGGTCGGTGATCGGGAGATCGTCGACGGCGGCGCTACCGTTGCGGTGCCCTGTCGCTATCCGGATGCCGAGTGGGGCTATAGCGTGCGGGTAACGCCCGAGGGGACTTCGTTGCGGATCAGCGTTGATCTCGAAAGCCCCCTGCCCGTTGCGCTTGAGGGGCGGGCCGGGTTCAACCTGGAGATCTTCCCTGGCGCCTACTTTGGGAAGACTTTCGAATTGGGCGGCGCCACTCATATCGCCTCCATTCAGCGAACCTTCCCGGAACACGCGGGCTCCCCCAGGCTACAGGGACCGTCGGGCGAGTTGGTTAGCCCGCCCTTGGCCAGCGGCACGCGCCTGGTCGCGGCAGCTGAGGACCCGCTGCGCCGGTTCGAGGTCTTCTCGGAGAGCGGCTGTATGGCGCTGTTCGACGGGCGACACTGGGCCCAGAATGGTTGGTTTGTCCTGCGCGAGATCATCCAGCCGGACGTCACCAGGGACGCCATTGTCTGGCGGCTGAGCGTGAACGTGGTTCCCGGGTGGCGACGGGCACCTGTGATCTCCGTCTCCCAGGTGGGCTATCACCCGGACCAGGTCAAGCAGGCCATCCTGGAGCTCGACCCGCGGGATGAGATCGTCGGCGAGGCTGTGCTCGAGCGAGTCTCGGCAGAAGGTCCCGTGCCTGTGTTAGCGGCGCGACCGGCACCGTGGGGTCGCTGGCTGCGATGGGCCTATGCCATCTTCGACTTCAGTACCGTCCAAGAGCCGGGTTTCTACCGCGTGCGCTACGCCGATCAGGCCACGCCAGGGTTCGAGATTCACCCGCAGGTCTACCATCATGAGGTCTGGCAACCGGTGTTGGAAACTTTCCTCCCGGTGCAGATGTGTCACGTCGCAGTAAAGGATCGCTATCACACCTGGCACGGCGCTTGCCATCTCGACGATGCACTTCAAGCGCCTACGGATCACGTGCACTTCGATGGCTATCGCCAGTACGGGCAGACCGACACGCCATTTGCGCCTCATGAGCACATTCCCCATCTCGACCGCGGCGGTTGGCACGATGCCGGAGACTATGACCTGGCTGCCGGATCGCAGGCGGGCACAACGCACACCCTGGCGCTCGTTAGCGAGCTCTTTGGCCTGGTATCCGACCAGACGACGGTGCTTCCCGAGGAACGACTGGTGTTGTTGCACACACCCGACGGCGTGCCCGACATCGTTGAGCAGGTCGCGCACGGCGTCGAGGCCCTGCTCGGCGGCTATCGCGCCGCGGGTCACAGCTTTCACGGCATCATTGCGGGGACGGTCGAGCAGTACGTGCATCTGGGCGACGCCGCAACGATGACCGACAATGTCGTCGGACTGGTCAGGGGTGTCAAGGCCGCGGACGATCGAGCGATCGCAGACGAGCGGTGGGCCTTCACCAACCACGATACGGCGCTGGAATACAAGGTCGCCGCGGCGCTGGCGATAGCGAGCCGGGTGCTCCGGGAGCACCGCCCCGACCTGGCTGAGGAATGCCTGCAAACGGCGACCAGCATCTGGACCTATGAACACGCGCACGAGCCGGTGATCCAGCCAGCGGGGTACGTGCCACGCGGGGTGGAGGCGCAGGAAGTCCTGGCAGCGGTCGAGCTTCTGCTGACTACGGGCGAGGCAGGCTATCGGGAGCGGCTGTTGGCGCTGCGGCCCTTGATCGAAGAGCGCATTATCTGGGTGGGTGGTGCAGTAGCGCGGGCATTGCCAAGTGTCGCCGACGAGGCGTTCACCGCTTCGGTGCGCGCCGCCGTTGCCGGGTCGCTTGCGCAGTTCGATGCGGAGCTCAAGACGAATCCCTTCGGCATCCTCTTTCGCCCGCACATCTGGGGCATCGGCTGGCAGCTGCTAAGCTATGCGGTGCAGCTCTACGAGTTCTGGCTCGCCTTTCCTGATCTGGTGGATCGTGAAATCCTGTTGCGCGTGCTCAACTACAACCACGGGTGCCATCCGGCATCGAACACGTCGCTGGTCTCGGGTGTCGGTGCGAAATCGATCACGGTGGCGTACGGTGTGAATCGTGTGGATTGGTCCAACACGCCGGGCGGCGTGATCTCCGGCCCGGCTCTTATCCGGCCAGACTTCATGGAGCTAAAGGAGCCGTGGCCCTATTTCTGGCAACAGACCGAGTACGTCATCGGCGGGGCAGCGGACTACATCTTCTGTGTGCTTGCCGCCGACCGGATGCTCAACGCCCTGGATTGAGCGCGCGGATGCTGTCCTTGGGGTTGTGAGGCATAGGTATGGTGTACCCACCGAGAGCGATGTCGATCCCCGTCACCGACGGGGTGCCATCGCACCTGGACTTGACATTGAACCAGCCTGTCCCTGCCGGCACGTTGCTGCGGCTCAAAGCCAGCAGCGCGACTATGCTACGGAGTCTGGCGATTACGACGGTGGCCGTGCTATGGGGGGAGGGTGTCGCTGCGTCAGGCACGGAACTGCCCTTTGAGCAGCGATTCATGTGGCGCGCGATGCAGCGTGAGTGGGTCTGGCACATCCGCACGCTGTCGATGGCCATGGTGCGCACGCCTGTGGATCTCCCCAGAGGCACACGAGTCACCGTCTTCTGCGAGCCTTTGGCGGAGGCGCTCGATCCCCCAGAGACGACGACTGCCGACCTGATGTGGGTACTACACCTGGGCAAGGTCGCCACGTCCGATGCGGTGGAGTGTACGCCGGTGGCCGACCCTCTGGGGCTACGCTTCACGGCGGGCTCCACTGACCATCTGGAGGCCGTGCTGAAGCCCAACGGGTGCATTGTCATCCAAACCTTTGATGCCTACGGGAACCCGACACAGCCCAACAAGGAGGTACGAGTTACGTTGGCATTGGGGGAGCACCGGCGCCAGGTTATGTTGGTTCAGGGGGCATGTGCTACGCCCGTGGGTGGCTGGGACCCGGATGATGGAAATACAGCCACCGGACTTCGGGGCTTCGTGGTCGATGAGACCGGGCGAAGCGCCAGGACCAACGCACTCCCGCGATCGGTGGATGGCACGCCGATATACTTTGGGGAATTCCACTGGCACACGGAGCTGAGCCCGGATGGCCAGCGGTCGCTGCAAGCCGCGTTGGCCAGCGCCCGCGACGAGCTGGCGCTGGACTTCGCCGGTCCGGCTGACCACCTCTCAGCCGATGGCACCTATGTGCACCATCTGCCGATCGAGCAAGCCGAAATCTGCCGCCGCTTCGACGAGCCGGGGCGCTTCTGCACGATCCCGAGCGCCGAACTCAGCGGGCGCTATGGGCATGCCAACCTGGTCGCCGCGGATTTCGATACCTTTCTGCAGATTATCAAGCGCTTCCCGCACGAACTGCTCCCCGTCTGGCGTGAGAGCCACAACAGCTATCCTCTGGAGATTCTGTCCGCACTTTGCCCCGAGGGCCGTGCCGCCATTGTGCCGCACCACACGAACATGGATTCCTCGGTCCGCGCTGGGGTCCTTTACAAGGATGGGCGTCCCTTCTGGTGCGCGATGCACTGGCCGCTGGCAACGCCGCTGACACGCCAGGGGGTTCGGCTGGTGGAAATGGTGCAGAATCGGGGGGCCTTTGAGACCGAAGCGCCGGATCCGCGCTGGCGCGTGGCGTGGGGCGGGTTTGGTGGCAGTGTTCAGACGGCCCTTATGCGCGGACACCGCGTGGGTTTCGTGGGGGGCACCGACAACCACACCGGCTGGCCCTCTCGCCTTGCCGGAGCACCGGGGTATGGTGGGTTGACGGCGATCCAGGCATCCCGTCTCGAAGGGGCCTCGCTCTTCGCAAGCCTGTACGCGCGTCGCTGCTACGCCACGAGCGGCGCACGCATCGTGGCCGATGCGACGCTCAATGGGTTCCCGATGGGTAGTGAGCTCACACTCGACCCGGACGCCCCACGGCTCTTCCAGATTCGCGTTCGCGGCACGGCACCGCTCGATGCTGTGCAGATCGTGTCGATGGGCGTGGTCCTGGCTGATCTGCCCGTCGAGCGCGATTCGCCTGACCTGGAGGCGTTCTGGGAGGACGACCGTCCCGGAAGGCCATTGCAGGATGTGGTGTACTACGTCCGAATCCGCCAGTCCGATGGGCACTGTGCCTGGTTGAGCCCCTTCTGGGTCGATCTCTTGGCCTAGCGTGGTTAGAGAATTCGAGTATCCTTTGTTGCGGATCTGCGTCATCATGGTTAGAGATACTCCTCGCCACCACAGAAGGCTTGCCGAATGGTCGATTGTGATCTGGGAAACGCTGTAGTCGTTGCTTTGGGGGCCGCGCAGGTCGGCCCAGGGCATCAGGCTGTCCTTGCCCTTGTCGAAGAGGTGGAGCGGCGCACCGGGCTCCGCTGGCCGGTGCTGGCAGACGCATCGGTCGCATCATCACCGAGCGTGATCGTCTGCGATGATGCGAGCCTCGCGACCTTTTCTTCGTCCCTGAGCAGCGCTCTGGCGGGTCTTGAGTTGCCCGGACCCGAGGGCTTCCGCCTGGTCGTCGCTTCCGGCCCTGTGCCGACAGTCCTGATAGTGGGCCACGATGCTCGCGGCATCCTCTACGGCATTGGCCGGCTGCTGCGTCAGATGGCGATGCGCCCAGGTTCGATTCGGGTCCCCGACACGCTGCGCATTTCCACCACGCCGTATGCGGCGATCCGTGGACACCAACTCGGCTACCGCCCCAAGAACAACACGTTCGACGCCTGGACACCAGCGCAGTTCGAGCAGTACATCCGTGAGTTGGCCTTCTTTGGCGCCAATAGCATCGAGATCCTCCCCCCCCGGACCGATGACGAACTCACCAATGCCCTGATGCCAGTGCCGCCTGAAGAGATGACGGTCGCGCTGGGTGAGATCATCGCGCGCTATGGTCTGGACGTGTGGCTCTGGTATCCCAATGTGGGAGACGACTACGCCGATCCGCGTTGCATCGAGGCCGAGCTCGCCGAGCGCTCAGAGGTCTTTGGCCGTCTGAGCCGCCTGGATCACGTCTTCATACCCGGAGGCGACCCGGGCAACCTCACGCCCGACCAACTCTTCTCCTGGTCCGCCAAGGTTGCTGAGGTCCTGCATGTCTACCATCCGAACGCGCGCATCTGGCTCTCGCCGCAGGCCTTCCGACCTGATGGCGCGTGGCTGGAGGGGTTCTTTGCTGAGGTCGACAAGGAGCCAGAGTGGCTCGGGGGCATCGTCTTCGCACCCTGGGTGCCTGTATCGCTCCCGGAGCTTCGCGCACGCATCCCCGCGTGCTACCCAATCCGGCGCTATCCCGATATCACCCACAGCCTGCAGTGCCAATACCCGGTACCGGAATGGGATCTGGCACTTGCGCTGACGCATGGTCGCGAGGGCATCAACCCACGCCCGGTGGCTATGAAGGAGATTCACAACCGCCTTCGGACGTACGCCACCGGTAGCATCACCTACTCCGAGGGCATCAACGACGATGTGAACAAGTTCGTCTGGGCTGATCAGGATTGGGACCCGGGCACGCCGGTATCGGAGACGCTGCGCGACTACGTACGGTTGTTCATTGCACCTGACAGCGAAGCGCGGCTCTCTCAGGGTTTTCTGGCGCTCGAGGAGAACTGGCGGGGGCCGCTCGTGCTGAACACCGGCGTCGAGGCCACACTTCAGCATTGGCAGTTTGAGGCTACGCACGCTTCTGAGGGTGTTCTGGACAACTACCGGTTCCAGATGGGGCTCTTGCGTGCCTACTGCGATGCCTACGTGCGGCGTCGCCTGATCTACGAAACCGAGTTGCTCGAGCAGGCCTATGACGCACTCCGTAGTGCTGCTCAGATGGGCGTGCGCGCAGCACTGTCGCGGGCGGAGGCCGTTCTCGACCGCGCTCACACCGCTCTGGTCGCGCAGGAGATGCGTGTGCGGCTGCGGGCATGGTGTGACCAACTTGCCGATGCGCTCTTTGCGTCGGTATCGCTTCAGTCATCGGTTCCCAGACATGGAGCGCAATCGTGGGGGCGCGGTGCGTTCCTCGATGGGATGGACCTGCCGCTGAACGATGCCGTCTGGTTGTGGCAGCGACTCACCGAGATTCGTGCGCTTTCCGATGAGGCCACGCAGCTCGACGCGATCGATGCGCTGCTACAACGGGCCAATCCTGGCCCTGGTGGGCGCTACATGGATCTGGGAGCCCCGGGGTCGTTGCGCGCCACGCAAGGCGGCGAGCCCTGGGACCGGGATCCGGGGTATCTGTCCTCACCCTTTGTTGGATATGACATGGCAGGCATCGCGCGGCTTCATGCGGAGAGCATTGATGTGCTGCGCGCTTCCGCGTCGCCGGTCGCTCGTCTGCGCCAGCTCTGTACCCACACTACGGTGCCGTTGACTGTTCGGCTGGACCACCTTGACCCGAGTGCCTATACCCTGCGGGTCGCCTATGGCGGCTCACCAGCGTCGGTCTCGCTGACCGTGAACAGCGTCCCGGTTATCGCTTCATGCTGCGATGATGTAGAGCGCACGTGCACCTACCCGATTGCTGCCGAGTTCACGGCAGACGGGTCACTCGTGCTCACCTGGCGGGCGGCTCCAGGGGAGCGCGGCGTCCGGGTGGCGGAGCTCTGGCTTGCGCTTGCACCAGGCCGGTGCTGATCCGTGAGGGAGCAGCCAGTCGACCTCGCTGAACGCGTCTAGCAAGCCACTGATATACTGGACCGCACACGAACGGGGATGTCCACGGTCCGGTCTCATCCTTACTCCGCGAACAGTCGCTGGGCCCAGGTGTCGATCGCCTCGGCGATTTGCGCAGGCACGCCGGTGTTGGCCAACTGGATGTCAAAGAAGCCAGCGTCGGGCAGCCACAGTGTCTCAACAGCGATCCCGGCAGCCTTAAGGGCCTCCGCCATCAGCTCCGATTCCTCGATCGGCGGCTGCGCCACCCACGGGTCCGGGTCCCTCTGCTCGCCGTGGGTGAGAAGGAAGGCCGGCATCTGGTCGG
>JAXDDP010000148.1:0-6306 GCA_034676785.1 Anaerolineae bacterium
ACTACCTGCACAGTGATCATCTGGGGAGTGCGAGCCTGGTCACAGTCCCCGGTGGTGGCGTACACAGCCAGATGCGCTACTATGCGTATGGAGAGGTGCGGGCGAGCAGTGGGACGGTGCCGACGGATCGACGGTACACCGGGCAACGCGAGGAGACGGGGCTGGGGTTGTACGACTTCGTGGCACGTCGCTACGCCCCCCTGCTGGGCCGGTTCATCCAGGCGGACACGATCGTCCCCTCACCGCAGTCGCCCCAGTCGCTCAACAGATACATGTATGTGTCAGGAAACCCTCTGCGACACACTGATCCCACAGGCCATTTCAGTAAGGACGAGATCATGCAGTATCTAGGAGTAGACAACTGGGACCAGGTGTTAGCTTTCTTCGAACAAGGCGGACAACTGGAAGGATGGTGGGGATGGCTGGCTGTCCTGCGCACAGCAGAACTTGGTTGGACTGTATGGATGTGGTCAGATGCCTCTCAGATTTTGCAGCAACCTGCCGACATCAGCATACGCTTCATGGAAAGAGCAGGGAAGCTCTTGCTGGGGTACGATTCGCCGGGTGGGTATAGCGAGATTGGGCCGCTCTTTGCAGCTCAGATGGTGAGAAGCGACGGGGCATATTCTGTTGGTGGAAACTACTTCGGAGCAGGAGAGAAGGTGTTGTATCCCACGTATGATCCCAGTCGAGTCGATTGGACTGGGATCGCTCTAGATACCGCTGGGATTGTTGCTGATCTGCTCACGTTAGGGATGGGTGGAAAACTCGTAAATGCTGCGCAGGCTAGATCCGCCGGTGGTGTGTTGGGCAAGGCGACTGATCTCGGAGGGATCCTCTGGGACTGGGGGCCTAAGGCTGTCGATACCACTACGGAAGGCTTCCGATTCGATGCTGGCACACTCGGTTTGTGTCTCGATGTTGCAGGTATGGTCTCGCCCGTCCCAATCTGGGCAGACGCAACTAGTATCGTCGTCGGCCTTACAGAGGGCTACCGGCGAGAACCTTGATGGGAGCAGACTCTCATGTCCAATGAACCATTCTCTTCGATTCTTGGGATATCGATATCCCTTGGCGGGCTGTGGATGCTGTGGTGGGGAAGCCGTCTCTGGCGTCATCCCGAAGATCTTAGGCCCGGAACAGTTATGTACCGGTACTTTCTGACAGACTGGCGTACAGGGCCTCGGACGGCAGCCAGTAGACGTCAAGGCCTGACTCACAAACGAATCAGATACTATGGTGTGCGAGTTATACTGGGAGGGGCGTTGGCTCTGATGATCGGCGTTGCTCTTATAGTGACCTGATAGGACAGAGATGAACTGCTCGCGCACCGACCTGCTGCAATCTGCCATGGGCAGCCACGGGTACTGGGGCATCCGCGCACGGTTCTACAACAGCGGCGGAACCGAGATCGGCGCACAGGAGGCGCTCCTCGACGACGCGATCGGACTCAGCAGCACGTGGTCAGCGCGCGGCGGCGTGGTGACCGTGCCTCGTGGCGCGACCACGCTGCGCGTGGAGCTCTTCGACGAACTGAACTCGGGCTGGGTCGCGTTCGACGACGTGCGGGTGCAGGGCTACGACAGCCAGAAGAGCTACTACTTGGGCGGGCAGCGGGTGGCGCTGCGCTACTACCCCGGCACGAGCTGCGAGGCGCCCACGTACCTGCACGGAGACCATGGCTTCGCAGACGAAGCTTGGGCAGCGCGAGCCTGGTGACGAACGCCAGCGGTGGCATCCACAGCCAAATGCGCTACCTTGCCTATGGGGAGGTGCGCTGGAGCAGTGGGACGCTGCCGACGGACCGGCGCTTCACGGGGCAACGCGAGGAGACGGGGCTGGGGTTGTATGACTACGTGGCGAGGAGATACGACCCCTTGCCGGGACGGTTCATCCAGGCGGATACGATTGTTCCTTCGCCGCAGTCGCCCCAGTCGTTCAACAGGTATGCGTATGTCTTAAACAATCCTCACAAGTACCGTGACCCCACAGGCCACTGGTTTGAGACGGCCCTAGATGTCCTGGGGATTGCTTGGGACATCTACGATATCAAGCAGAACGGTCTGACCTTATGGACCGGCGCCGCCTTGGCTGTCGATGTTGCATGTCTGGTCCTCCCGATTGCCACAGGAGGAGGAGCTGCCGTAAGGGCAGCATCGCACGCAGATGACGTGGTCGATGCCGCACGGGCGGTAGATCGTGTTGATGATGCGGTTGACCTGGCGGATGGGCTGAGGCAGCTCGACCAAGCTGGCGATGCAGTTCGCGCCGCGAATCAGGTTCAGGATCTGTCCCGTGCGGCGGAATTTGGCATCCATACGGTTGGTGACCTGAAGCAGTTAGCGCGTGGGCAGGGTCTTGAAGCGCATCACATCATCGAGCAGCGCTTCGGAAACACGCTTGGAATCGGCAATACGGATGATATGCTGGGTGTAGTCCTGACACACGAAGAACACGTACGATTCACACAAGCATGGCGGCAACGCATCGGATATAGAAATCAGCTGATGGACCTGACCACGGGGACGGTAACGAATGTGGACGACATCTGGCGTGCAGCCCAGGAAGTCTATAAGGACTACCCGGAGTTGCTGGAAGCAGCTTACAGGCAACTATATCCATAGGAGCGCGACTATGAAGATATGGCATAGGGTTTCTTTTGACCGCCGCTATGAGGAGGTTTTACGCCGGCTGAATATCGATTACGAGAAAGGTGCTACACCCGCGGCTGATTATTCCTCTGTCGTGTTCAGCATCGATGAAGACAACCCTGGCTGGCCAGAGATCAAGCAGATCGTAGAAAGACATGACAGCTTCAATATTCCCTCCACCAGGTTCACTGACGAGGAGATACTGGAGGCGGAGTGGTCGCGGCTCTGTCCCGGATTCGAGAAGGGCTATCCACAGCCGGAGCGAGCCATGAGGTATGTCCCGGCAACCTTCGGCTGGAGGTGCCCGAGCTGTGGGCTGGAGTCTGAGCAGAAAGCGCCATTCCGGATCAGGAAGGATCTCGGAATGGGGAGGAACGACTTCGTCACCCTGTACTGGACCTACAGCATTCTCTGCACCCAGCGTGTTGTGAGGAAGATTGAGGAAGCTGCGCTGCGCGGTGTGGATATCTGGCCCGTGATACTGCACGGCAAGGATGTGCCCTCCGAAGTTCTGTCCCAGTTGGTCTTCCCCGTCGTGGCCGGTCCCGGCCTCGATCCGCGCGACATGCAGCGGCCCGAGTACTGCGCCGCGTGCGGGATTACGAAGTACGAATACCACCGGCGCGGCTATATGCATATCAAGCGCGATGCGCTACGCAATGATGTAGATGCACAGTTGACGTACGAGTGGTTCGGAAGCAATACCAAGACGGGCTATCGAGAGATCCTGATCTCGAACCGCTTCGCGCGGTTGATCCTCGAGCAAGGCTGGAAGGGCATCTCCCTGAAAGCCGTAGCGCTCGTGTAGTGAGAGGTCGTGGCACTGCGTTCCATTCGTCAACTCTGATATCCGGGCCGGTCGCAATTCACCGTGACCGGCCTTTTCGATGTGCTACCCGCGTACTGTCGCAGCACAGCTTGGGACGGAGTGCTGGTGCAGAAGGTGGCGGGCGGGCAGACGACGGTCTACGTGGGGACGATCTACGAGAAGAACCTCACGACGGGGGTGGTGACGAAGTACTACTACCTGGGCGGGCAGCGGGTGGCGATGGTGCAGGGCGGGACGCGTTACTATCTCCATGCTGACCATGGCTTCGCAGACGAAGCTTGGGCAGCGCGAGCCTGGTGACGAACGCCAGCGGTGGCGTGGTTAGCGCGATGCGCTCGCGTGGTGTGTACGCGCACTATCCGTATGGAGAGGTGCGCTGGAGTAGCGGGACGGTGCCGACGGACCGGCGCTTCACGGGGCAACGCGAGGAGACGGGGCTGGGGCTCTATGACTACGCTGCGAGGAGATACGACCCCCTGCTGGGCCGGTTCATCCAGGCGGATACGATCGTCCCCTCTCCGCAGTCGCCCCAGTCGCTCAACAGATATGCGTATGTCCTGAATTCACCTCTACGCTATACTGACCCTACCGGTCACTGTGTCTTCGGCGTCGATACCGTTGTATGTATTGCCGTTGGAGGGGCCGTACTTGGCGCTGTAGTTGGGTACGGAGCCCAGGTGTACCAGAATGCCCAGAAGGGGATGGCGTTTGGCGATGCACTTACCACCGATATCGATCCGGGACCGATTGTCCAGGGTGTCTTCCTGGGTGGAGCGGTGGCGACAGGCGTGTCCTTCGTCGCTACGGCCCTTGGGATTGGGGCGGGTGCTGGAACTATCGCTAGCACCGCAGCAACGGCAGCATGTGCTGATGGGGATTGCACGAATGAAGCAAATGCCTTACTGCAACTGCGTCAATCATATGAACATGAAGTCCTCAGGCTTCGCGACGAGACACAACGTAGGATCAGTGAGGGCGACTCGCTTGAGGAAGTAGCTAGATGGGCACATCAAGCGCGGAGGGATCTCGGAGTAGCGTACAAGAATATGACGCCCCCTGACATACTTGATCAGATCTATCAACGCAACATCGAGAAGTATGGTGATCCCTTGGGTCCGTCCATCGACTTTCTCAGAGAACAGGGCAAGACGTGGGCAGACATCATCGAAAGCGCCTCAAGACCTGGCGGCAGAGACATCATTTCGCTGCTGTTGGAATCCCGTAAGGAGTAGGGGGACATGGTGATTGTTTTGCAGTGTCTGGAGCGCTACGATACACTCGCAGTGTTGGATCCTGAGATCGGGAGCATCAGTTGGTCATCACGGCAGGGCTTTGTATCTGAAGGCCCTGCCTCCATCTGTGGCGTAGCATCAAGGCTGGATGGACGCATCCTCTGTTTCTATCGCCACGGGGGAGCTCTGCATTTCCGGTCGGATGACCAAGACTTTGAGCTTGGACATACCGACTCAACACAATACCAGGCAATCGAGCGCGGGCTCGCAGAGTTCTCCATCTTGCGCGAGGGGCAACCACTGTATAGTTGGGCATACCGGCGTCCTGTCATTGATCCGCCTCTAGAGCTTGATCCGACGCCCTTTGTTGAGGAAGAGCAGTTCGATGTCTGTCTGTTCGTCCACAATGTGCTGAGTAGTCCGGAACGGAGGCGTCGGATCTACGAGAAGTGCTGATTCTGGGCGGGGTTATCTTATGGCCGAATTCGTGGTTGGTTCGCGCTGTTGGTAGTCTGGGCTTGTCGCATTTTGGTGGACATCTAGCTAAGACATCAGGCTCCGTTGCTCGAACTCGGCTAGGCTCTGGTAGCCCGAGGTGGCGTGTAGCCGTTGGCGATTGAAGAACACCTCGATAAACGCGAAGATGTGCGTCCGGGCCTTATGCCGCGTGGCATAGGTCTGCCGGTGGACGCACTCGCGCTTCAGGGTGGCGTAGAAACTCTCGGCGACGGCGTTGTCGAAGCAGTCGCCGATGCTCCCCATACTCGCCTGGATCCCGTGCTGCGTGAGCCAGTCCTATACCGCGGTGCTGGTGTGCTGACCGCCGTGGTCGGGATGGTAGATCAGGTCCTTGGGCGCGCCCCGTTGTGCACAGGCCATCGTAAAGGCCTCCAACACCAGCTCGGCCCGCATATGCGTTGCCCACGCCCAGCCGACCACCGGACGCGAGTACAGATCAACTGCCGTCGCCATGTACAGCCACCCTTGTCCCGTAGGGACCGACGTGATGTCGGACACCCAATTCTGGTTCGGGGCCTCCGCCGTGAAATCGCGCTCCAGCCGGTCTGGGGCACCCGTCTCAGCGGTATCGCGTTGGGTCGTGCGCACGAACTTGCGGGATGGGATGCCTCGCAGCCCTGCGTGGCGCACCAGGAGCGGCCCGGAGCAAGCCATTCTCGAGTACAACGTCGACGAGGGGCTGCGGATCATCTTCGAGACGGATTCTCCTTAGGCAGTCACGGTAGCCTCGCATACTGTGCTGCGCTGGGACAGTGTGGACTTGGCGGCATGGGTCTACGACTTCTATGTCTCGCCTTCGGAGTACGGCGAATCTAAGGCGCCTAAAGGTTGGACATACAGCAGCTCTGCGGCTGATTCCTACCATGTATTCTGCTACATACCGCCGGAGAGATCCCAATGCCATTGCCAGTGGTCTGGTCTATACGCAGAATACATCGTGGGGTTCCGGGCATGGCTGATTCCGGGGCGCATGACGCAGCAGGATTTCGAGTCCATCGTCGAGGTGGTCGACCGACGTATGGCGTGCAGTCTCGACGACGCTTGTTCTGACCGGCATTGACTCGCCTGCGGTTGC
>JAXDDP010000149.1:0-6838 GCA_034676785.1 Anaerolineae bacterium
AGGGCTCGCCGGGGGCGATCTCCAGACCGTGGAGGATGGTATAGCCCAGGCCCTCGAGCCAGGCGAGGGCGGCGTCTTCGACTTCGGATTCCACCATCCTGGTCAACTGACCCTCCCGATTTCGAGACCCAAAGTGGATGCTTCATGCCTGATAAGTCGCGTCAGAATCAGCTTCTCGAGCCTTCCACGCACTTCCATTACAGAAACCCCGAATAGCGCATCGGCGATGGCCCACAAGAGCGCAAGTGACGCACAAACGGTTAGGGCCCATCCTGGGATACGGCAGCAAGACTGTAGCACGACACCACCTGTGATCGCGCCCACCAAAACCACCGCCACAAGAACCGCGACTACCCACGAGCATATGAGCGCGCGTCGCTCGCATCGCCAATACATCCGCTCTTCGATACGTCGTGTCTCAGCTTGCTTTGCCTCCAACTGAGCCCGCGTATGGCGATGCGCGGTCTGCTCGGCGGTCAGCTTTTGGTGCTCTTCGCGTTTGATCTCATTCGACACTCGGGCCAGCGTCTCCGTGATTGCCTCCTCGGTCAAGGCATCTTCATCCCCTAGTGTGAAGAACATCAGCTCTTCCTGAGCGATCGGACTGCTTCTCAGTAGTTGGTGGTCTCGTGGCGTGATCTTCCCCTGCCGCTCTAGCCTGTCAATCTCAGCTACGTATTTCGCGAGCAGCTCCCTTGATGGCCGAAGTGCAGCATACGCAAAAGCAATGATCTCGGTCCTGGGTAGAGTCAGCGCCCCCATTGGGGCTTTCAGCCAAGCTAGGTTGGCTAGCGCGAAGTCGGTGATCACGCTGGGTATGTTATATGATTCCCGATACCGCTCCCCGTAGCGGTAGGCCGCGCGTGCGAAGCCTGCGTTGCTTGTCACCAGCACGGCTTTCGATTTCTCCAGCAGATAAGGTGAGGTGTTCGCCCTTAGGACATAGATACTGCGCACCGAGTTGATGTCGTATTCCTTAGCGCGAGGGTTGAAATAGGACACCTCATCCTCAAGCACGTCTTCGAAGGCAGTCTCATCAATCTGGAACTTCGCGGTGTATGCGGGCGTGTCTCTCACTACTACATTCGCTCCGTCAAGTCTGTCATCGATCTGGTCAGCCAGCAACAGCAGATCCGATTTGGTCGTTCCGGCGCGGCGAGCCTCTGCGACGATCGCGCTGCGGGGGTTGCGTTCGTCTATGTGAGTGGCGGCACCCATCACCACGCTTCGAAGCTCGTCTCGCGAATGGTGAAATGCTGCTACCGTGGCCCCTAGGTTATGCAATAGCGTAATGAGAGCCATCACGGCTGCCCGCCTAGGCTCGCCTTCAAGGCCAAGGCCCCGGACCAGCAAAGGAGTGTCGAGATAGAACTCCATTCCCCGATATGTCTTTGGCGCATTCTGGAGATCCGGGCACAGCAGGGCATTGGCGAGCATATTCCCCTGAGCAATGACCATGAAACTGTCAAACCGTTCCGGGTTCTCTTCCAGTAGTTCCAGGAGATAGTGACTTACCAACACCACGTCAGTCTCTTCGTCCCCATTCAACGCCGGTATCACCGTTCCGCGCAAGAAGGCTCGGAGACACTGAACATCGAACTCGCCAAGAAACGTGCAGATCGCTGTCACAGCAGCATCATCGCTGGTCAGCGGCTTCGTGGTGGCTTGAGAGTAGCTAATGATGTCCCTGACCACAGCCCGAATGTGCCTCTCGGCCTCAACCTTTCTGGCGGCGATACCCGGATCCGGCAGTGGGCCCGCGATTCTGTAGACCCCGGATTCCCGCTGCAGAGCGTAACGCCGAGAGATACGCCTCAGAACGATCTGAACTGCCCGCTCGGGTATCTCAAGACCAAACTGTTTGAGCAAACCTTCATAGACGCTGGTAGTCGTTACTGGATCCGGTTTCTGGTCAACGAGCACCTGCAACACGAATGGACGCAGGTAGTCGAGGTAATCGCTACCCATGTCTATGCTGACCTTCAGCATTGCCAGACTGGTCAGGGTCTCAGACGACATCAGGCATGCCTCCTCGTGATTCTCTCGGCATCCGGCAGACGCAGTTCGCCGGAGATCAACTTCGGCAGTAACGTGTCGCGGATGCCGGCAAGAGCGCCCGACTGCAGGTTGGCCCCAATGAGCCGATCAATGAACGGCGACATGGCCCGACTCATCGCCGTTAGCTCTGGGGAGGGCGGGATGAGAACCTTGGCTTCGGAGAGGTGACGTCGCTGAATGTGCCCCATGGTGGTCGCCTTGCCAGCTGCGATACGCCGGAACTCGGCAAGGTGATGATGGATCCAGAAATAGTGGAACCACTTGGGATATCGCTCTGATGTCACCCTAAAAAGGTGCTGGTTCAGTGCCCCTCGCCCTCCTGTCCACAAGGTGCACTCAAGAGAGCCCGACCACGAGAACAGCACGTCCCCATCGTCTATGATGTAGTCGGCAGGCAGCTCGGCGCTTACCCGATCAGCTCCCTCTGTGTTGCCTTTGCGCAGTTGCGCGATCTTGATAGCAGGTAGGGACTCCCCACCAGCCGCCGGGTATTTCTGGAGCGCCAAGCCGTTCAGGAAGGTGGCAGTCTCATCGAGTCTCGCTACCCGCCACCCCCGTGGAATCGGCCCCAACTCCGAGTCCTCGAACTCATCCGGGAACAGGTCGAGCACGCCTTCTGGTGCCGCGGCGCCCGCAGCCTCCAGCGCCGCGGCTAAGCCGGGGAGTGGCCGCTGCCGCGACCTGCCGGCCTTGCGCGCCATGTTCTCCCGCACGGGGTCGAAGTCCACGAACCACGAATTGAAGATGGCCCGCGCGATGGACTCCAGCGTCTCATTGGTGCGGCGGTTGAGCTCGATCTTGTCGTCGAGCGCGCCGATGATGCCGGCAATCGCGCGTTGTTCGGAGAGTGGGGGCAAAGAGATCCTTAAGCTTTTCAGTACATCGGTATCCAGCTTCCCGGCACCGATGCCTGTGTGCTCAACCTTCGATAGCAGCAACGGTTCGTTCGCCCGTAGCCAGTGGAATAGATACTGCGGTAACATACCTGAGTGCGCCTGCAATGCTTTCACGTCCTGGTTGAAAGCGACGGGACGCAAGGCCAGACACACCGGGATTCGCTTGTGTAGCTCGCTCCCACGGACGAGAATCAGCACTGAGTCTCTGTCGGCCAGACGACTGCCATCCGCAAGCCCTTCCTCCGTAATGTGCAGACTGGAATCTGCAGCGAAGGCCGACTTCATAGAGGAGGCACTTATCCACGGGATATCACCGTCCCAGAAGCGGGGGTTCGCCTTCGATGGGGTGCCTCCGGAGGCCCAATCGGTGACCTCTCCCAGAGTCACATCTCGCCACTCACTCCCCATACCCGAGCGCCTCCAGGTTGGCCCAGATCACCTCGTCGAGCTTGCGCCCCTCCGCCATCTGCTGGCGCAGGGTCGCCGTCAGGCGCTCCATCTTCTCCTCGAAGGGCTCACCGTCGTCTTCCACCTCCGCCGCGCCGACGTAGCGCCCGGGGGTGAGGATGTGGTTGTGCCCACGGATCTCCTCGATCGTGGCGGATCTGCAGAACCCGGGCACGTCTTCGTAGGGGCGGGTCCCCGTGCCCGCCTCTGCCCCTGCCCCGGCGTCGCCGCGCCAGGCGTGGTAGGTGCCGGCGATGCGGTCGATGTCGCTGCCGGGGATCAGGTTCCCCTCGTCGTCGTAGCCGGTCAGCTCGCGGTGCGTGCGGTCGATCATCGTGCCCATCTGCCGCGCGTCGATGAAGAGGACCTCGCCCCGCCGGTCGCGGAGGCCCTCACCCCCGGCCCTCCCCAAGCCCGGGGACTCCGCTCTCCCAGGGGGCGAGGGGAGTTTGCTGCGCGCGATGAACCAGAGGCAGACGGGAATCTGTGTGGCGTAGAAGAGCTGGCCCGGCAGCGCGACCATACAGTCTACCAGGTCGGCCTCCAGGATTGCTTTGCGGATCTCGCCCTCGCCTGACTGGTTGGTGGACATGGAGCCATTGGCGAGCACGAAGCCCGCCAGCCCCGTGGGCGCCAGGTGGTAGATGAAGTGCTGCACCCACGCGAAGTTGGCGTTGCTCGCCGGCGGCGTGCCGTACTGCCAGCGCCGGTCTTTGCGCAACTGATCGCCACGCCAGTCGCTGTCGTTGAAGGGCGGGTTGGCGAGCACGAAGTCCGCCTTCAGGTCGGGGTGCAGGTCGCGGTGGAAGCTGTCGGCGTGCTCGGGGCCGAGGTTGCCCTCGATGCCGCGGATCGCCAGGTTCATCTTCGCCAGCCGCCAGGTGGTGTGGTTGGATTCCTGCCCGTAAATGCTGATGTCGCCGATCTTGCCGCCGTGGGCCTCGATGAAGCGCTCGGACTGGACGAACATGCCGCCGGAGCCGCAACAGGGGTCGTAGACGCGGCCCTTGTAGGGCGCGAGCATGGTGACCAGAAGCTGGACGACGCAGCGGGGTGTGTAGAACTGGCCGCCCTTCCTTCCCTCGGCGCTGGCAAACTGAGAGAGGAAGTACTCGTAGACGCGGCCCAGGATGTCGCGGGAACGGTCGTCGGCTTTGCCCAGGCCGATGTCGCCGATGAGGTCGAGGAGCTGGCCCAGGCGCTGCTTGTCGAGGCGCGGATGGGCGTAGTCCTTGGGCAGCACGCCCTTCAGCGTGGGATTGTCGCGCTCGATGGCGAGCATGGCGTCGTCGACGAGCTTGCCGATGGTGGGCTGGCGCGCGCTGGCCAGTAGGGAGGCCCAGCGAGCCTCCTTCGGAACCCAGAAGATGTTGACCGCGCGGTATTCGTCCGGGTCCTCGGGGTCGGCGCCGAGATGCGTCTCGGCTTCCAGCTTGGCATGTTGCTCCTCGAAGGCGTCGGAGATGTACTTCAGGAAGATGAGGCCGAGGACGACGTGTTTGTACTCGGCAGCGTCCATGTTGGAGCGCAGGGCATCGGCGGCCCTCCAGAGCTCGGCCTCGAAGCCAAGATGGGCGGCGGATGTGTTGTTGGGCATAGTTGACTGACCTTCTTTCCTGTCCGGCGCTACGCCTGTTGCGCCAGCGGCGTTCTGTATGATCCCATGAGGACAGGGGCCACCGTCGCGCCAGCAGGCGGACACCACGATTTGTTGAAGAGGCCCGTGTAGAAGTATAGGAGGAAGTGGCGAGGTGTCAATGGCGATGGGATGCGGCATCCAGGAGCCACACTGCGGCAACCGCGTCGTGCCGCGTCAGCTATCGCTCACAGCCGATCAGGAACACCGGCACCTGCAACGGGAAGTATCGGGTGAAGACCTCGAACTGCGTTAGCTCGCGCACGGTGCGGTCGAACGTGCCCTGTCCGGTCACTGGCAGGATGAACACAGCGACCTCGACCAGGCCTTTCAGATGCGCGATCTCAGTGAACAGGAGGCGGGAGCGGATATTCATCTGCTCGCGCATCTCCTGTATTATCCCTACCTTCCAGTGTGCGCTGTACCCGCTGAAGCGAGGGCGGTTGCCGCCTGCGTCGAACTCCCATCGCGGTTCAAAGCCTAGGGCGTGCAAAAGCTGCGGTTGCTTATCGAGCTTGGAGCAGCGACGTGCCACATTCAGACAAGCTTCGAGCGCTCCCTTTGCGCGGAGAAGCGATTCCGCATCGCGAACCGAGTACGTGTCTACGATTTCCATAGGGCTTGTTTCAGGTACCTCTCATACTCTACTGAGAGTCAGGCGGAGTCTAGCCCGACGGCCCTTGCGAACCGCCGAGGTCTACCCAGTACGGATCGCCTACCCTGCCGCCGCCCTCGACGCGGTCGACGAGCTGCATCGCGCGGAGCGCCATGAAGAAGACGGTGCAGTTGCACGAGTGGCCGCTTCTCTTGGAATCGAAGACCCTTGGCGCGAAGTGGCGCAGGTCCGCGGAGGAGACCTCCCGTCCCAGGAAGCGCTGATAGGCTGCGTACAGATCGCTGATCGACACGTAGATGCGTGTCCTGCCCCTCTGGTAGGCCAGGTTGTCGCTCTTGGTGTAGCTGAGGGTCGTCGTCGTGCCGCCGCCGGGGTTCTGAAGGACGGTGCCGGGCGGCAGGGCCGCGGTCAGGCGGCGGTAGAACGCGAGGTACTCCATGGGCAATCCCTCCTGTTGGCGCTCGATGAGGCGTAGGCCCGTGATGGTATGCTCCCCACGGGGACTATACACCCGAACGGTCCTGTGCAAAGCGGGCGTACACAAGGGATTTGGCACAAGGGCGCAGCATGCTGCGCCCCTACCGGCAGATCTACCGGACGCCATACGTCACATGCCGGCGGCGCCCGCGTGCATGCGGCGCGATGCCGCCTATACTATCCCCCGGACAACACACACCATCCGATGGAGGAACACGCTATGACCGTCAAGATCGCGATCATCGGGGCGGGGAGCCAGTCGTTCGGGCCGGCGACGGTGCGCGATGTGCTGCTGAGCGAGGCGCTGGCCGAGGCCGGGGTCGAGTTGGCGCTGATGGATATCGTGCCCGAGCACCTGCCGGGGATCACGGCGTACGCGCGCCGGGTGGCCGAGCGGCTGGGGCGGCGCGTGCAGGTCACGGCCGGGACGGCGCTCGATGCGGCGCTGGATGGGGCGCAGTTCGTGGTGTCGGCGATCGAGGTGGACCGGTATCGCTATTGGGCGCAGGATTTCCACGTGCCGCGCCACTACGGGTTCATGCAGATCTATGGCGAGAACGGGGGGCCGGGGGGCTTGTTCCACGCGCTGCGCAATATGGGGCCGACGCTCCAGATCGCGCACCGGATGGAGGCGCTGTGCCCCGACGCGGTGCTGCTCAACTTCACGAATCCCGAGAGCAAGCTGTGCCAGGCGGTGAACACGCTCAC
>JAXDDP010000153.1:0-7935 GCA_034676785.1 Anaerolineae bacterium
CGTTGGTCGGCGTGCGTCGCGCCTCCCATATAGGCTTGCCGATGAGATAGCCGCCACAGGTCAGCGCGACGCAGAGCAGGGCAAACCCGGCGATCCCCAGCCAGAGTCCTCTGGGCCGCTGGCGTGGTGTGGCTGCCATACCACCGCTGACGGGTCGCGCCGGAGATGCAGCTGAAGAGCTGGACGGATGGGGAGGTGCCACCTGGCTCACCGCAGAACCCGGTGCTATGCGCGTCGGGGGGAACGCTCCCCGATCTGTACCAGGCAATGGGCCTGAGACGAGAACCTCCGCCATCTGTCGCGCCGACTGCCAACGCTCGCTGACTGAGAGCGCCAGCGCCTTCATCACGAGCATCTCGGCTCGGGGGCTCACCGTTGGCACCAACTTACGCAGAGGCACGAACTGCTCGGGCACAGCCATACGTTCAGTCGCGGTCGGCGGCGCCTGTCCGGTCAACAGGTGATACAGCGTGGCCCCAAGACTGTAAATGTCGCTAGCCGGCCCCGTGTGATCCGTTGCGGCACCATACTGCTCGGGAGGTGCGTATTCCGGTGTACCCATTCCCCGCATCACAGTACGCGTCCGCGGATCGTTGGGGTCCCACAACTTAACCAGGCCGAAGTCCACCAGCATCGCGGCTCCGCCAGGCTTGACGATGATGTTCTGTGGCTTGATATCACGATGGACCACGCCGTTCGTGTGGCAGTAGTCCAATGCCTCAAGCAGCTGGCGACCCCAGTCCAGAACCTTCTGTTCGGGCTGCGCCCCGTCCTGGATGATGATATCCGCAAGGCTACGCCCCTCGACGAAGTCCATCACCAGGTAAGCGCGTCCACTCTCGTCAAAGAAATCCGTGACGCGGACGAGGTTCGGGTGGTTGAGGCGAGCCAACACGCCCGCCTCCTGCTCAAACTGCACCCGAAGGCCCGCCAACATCTCGTCATCCAAGCCGGGCTGCGGCAACAGCTCCTTGAGGGCGACAGGGACCTTGAGGCGCAGGTCCCACGCCCTGTAGACCGAGCCCATTCCACCCTGCCCCAACAACCTCACGACGCGGTAGCGCTCTTGAACGACACTCCCTGTTTCCAGCATTCTCTGTCCCCCGTCGGATGTTGGACTGAACCCGACCTCAGGTCACTCAGTTACTGAAGCAAGTTGAACGATGATAACCGTGATGTTGTCGTATCCGCCAGCGTCCTTGGCGAGTGTCACCAGACGATCACAAGCAGCTTGTGGAGACACAGCCTCGCGCCATACCCGCCATATCACATCATCCACCAACATATCGCTGAGGCCGTCTGAGCACAGTAGCAGAGCTTCGCCCGGAGATAGCAGAACATCGAACACATCGACAGCCAGTTCCGCATTGTCGCCGATGACGCGGTAGATCACCGACTTCTGCGGGTGGTGACGCGCCTCTTCAGGCGTGATCTGCCCCACCTCGACCAGCCGCTGAACCAGCGAATGATCTGTCGTGATCTGTCGCAATTCCTCAGGTCGCAACCAGTAGGCGCGGCTGTCACCTACGTTCAAGACCGTCGCAGCACGACCCACCACAAGCGCCATGACCAGGGTTGACCCCATATCATTCGACGCCGTGACGCGTTCGGCGCGGACCGCCTCGTTCGCAGCCTGTGCCGCCTTAACCAGCCAGGCCTCGGCATTGGGAGGCACTCCGGTGTTAGCAGCCTGTTTGAGCTCCTCGTCGACCCCGGCAACCGCCTCAACGGTGAGGCGACTAGCGACATCCCCTGCCGCGTGTCCGCCTACCCCATCCGCCACAACGAACGCTCCGACCGACAGCCTGTGCGGGCCTGGCATCGCTGTCGTGTCAAACACCAGTAGGCTGTCTTCGTTCAGCTTTCGGGCGTTCCCTACGTCCGTCTGGTGTCCCACCAGATAGCGCGCGGGTTCGTGAAGCGAAAGCTGCTCGCGAGCCTGGCGCAGTGCCTCGGCCAGGTCACCAGCATGCAACTGGCCATGGGACCGCATAGTCTGCGAGAGCACCAATCCCACGGTCTCAGGAAGCGCCTTCGATGCCCCTGCATCGTCTCTGCCGGTAGCGACACGAAGCAGGAATCGAGCCAAGTCTCGTACATTGGTTGAGGTGAGCTGTACCCGTGAATCCTCAGTCTCGCTATCGAGCACCCGCAGACCCTCCACGGCCAACCAGCGCGCCTCATCGTCGTCGATGACGATCTGCTCGCCGTGCACACCATCGAGAACCAAACCATGATCATGCAGGAATGCCAACCCTCGAGCTAGTGATACTCCCCAACCCAGCACCTCTACCAGCGGTCGACGTAATCTCACGTCGACGGCGCGGGGCGCACGAACGTCAGGCTCGATCTGGAAATAACGTGCGGGGCCGAAGGAAGTCTCTTCGAAGGAGTCCAGTGGCAGTATTACCGCACGGTGTGCCCATGAGCCGGCAAGAAGCTCAGCAGCCGCCGAAAAGTGATGTGGATCTCGCGTCTCACGTGCCAGGAGCACCGGGTGCTCGCCACCGACCTCGACCAGCCGCTTGCCACAGCGACTGCAGTAGAGCTTACCAGGGCCCAGGCTTGGCGCATAGCAGTGTGAACATAGGGTCAGTGGTGTGGTCGACTTCACCTCGTAGACCGCGCCCAACTGGGAGGCAGATCGTGTCTCCAGGACCAGATACCTACCCTGATCGAGCAGAGTACCGGCACTCAGTTCATCGCTATTGGGCAAGGGAGCGAGAGGTACCAACCGGCGAGTCGATCCCCCTGGTCGTCCGCGCAGCAGAAAATAAACGCCAAACGCCGTAACGAGGAACAGCAAACCACCAACAGCAGCCAGAAGCAACGCTGTGTTCTGGGTGAACTCAGGCCACGAGATGGGCATGCGAAAACCGGAAAGTTCCCCACCTGGCTCTTGGCTGGCAGACTGTTCTTGCGTCGCCACGGGCGACAACAGGGGCGAAACCTGGTCAGCACGCGGGGGCTCCGGTAACTCACAGGCCAGCAGTAGCAGAACCAGCCCGATCCCTGCGGTCAGTAGCGCAATGCGTCTGGATCGCATACGACACCCCTATCGTTTCGCGGCACACTTTTATCACGAAACATCATAGCCGCGATGTTCCAAATCTCAACCGCGAGTGGGCGTGGCGCTCTGAGCCCGGAATCGACAGGGCCGGGGGAAGACGCCCTCCCCCGCCCCCTCGCCAACCATCAGCGTAGATTCTGACTACTTCTCGGAGATCACGACCGTATCGATCAGTTCCCCCGGCGTTGTCGCCGTGGAGGGGTCACGCAGGCTGATCTTCGCCAGGACATCGAGTCCCTCAGTCACCTTGCCGAACACCGTGTGGGCACCGTCCAACCACGGTGTGGCAGTGAAGGTAATGAAGAACTGGCTGCCATTGGTGTTGGCACCAGCATTGGCCATTGACAACACGCCCGGGCCGTCGTGTTTGAGCGTCGACACAAACTCGTCGGCAAACTGGTACCCTGGGCCACCCATTCCGGTGCCCGTCGGATCACCGGCTTGCGCCATGAAATCAGCAATCACACGATGAAAGGTCGTTTTGTCGTAGAAACCCTCGCGCGCCAGGAAGACGAAGTTGTTCACCGTATTGGGAACATCGTCGTCGAACAACTCGATGACGATATCGCCTTTCGCCGTCTTGATGGTTGCGGTATAGTCCTTAGCCTGGTCGATGACCATTGCCGGACGTGCCGGATAGAGGTTATTGCGCAGGCGGGGGTCTTCGGGCATCTCGATCTCGCCTGGCTGCACCAATGCTTCCGCGGTGGGCTCGGGAAGGCGCGACGCCGACGCTTCGTCGATTTGAATCGTCTTGATCAGATCGCCAGGTGTCGTCGCCGAAGATGGGTCGCGCAGAGAGATCGAGTTCAGGACATCCATTCCCTCAACGACCTTACCAAAGACCGTGTGCTTCCCATCAAGCCAAGGAGTCGCCGCCAGCGTGATGAAGAACTGACTGCCATTGGTGTTTGCCCCGGAATTCGCCATGGACAACACGCCCGGGCCATCATGCTTCAAATCTGCAGAGAACTCATCGGCAAACCTATAGCCCGGCCCTCCGCGTCCCGTACCGGTCGGGTCGCCGCCCTGCGCCATGAACCCCGAGATCACACGGTGGAAGGTCGTGCCATCGTAAAACCCCGCCCGCGCCAAAAAGACGAAGTTGTTAACAGTGTTCGGCGCCTTATCCGCATATAGCTCAATGACGATGTTGCCCTTCGCAGTCTCAAATGTCGCCAGATAGACCTTGCTCCGATCAATTGTCATCGCTGGTGGTGCGTTGTACATCCCATCGCGGGCTTTCGGATCTTGTGGCATGTCTGAATCGCTCCTTGTAGTGTTATCATTGCTGGTCTCGGCGCCGCCTCCGGCGCCAGCCGCATAAGCCTCTTCAAGAACGGTCGCGGTGGGTGTGGCGGGAGCGTCTGCGGTCGGCGCACTTCTGCCCTTGCTGAGCGCCAGAACGAGCACAACGACGATGATCGCGATGATCGCCAGGATTGCGAAGACGCCAAGTAGCGAGACAGGACGCCCCCCCACCGTCTGGACCGGCCGTGAGAACGTCGAGCGAACCTTGCTGCCCGCGGCGAACGAGGGATCCTTGGCGATAGACTTACCCACCTTGCTGGCGCCCGTGGGCCGCACCTGGCCCGCCTTGCTGCCTGCCGATGTCTTTGCGGACGTCTTCACTGGCCTTGGTGCTACAGGCGAAGCCTTCGCCCCAGGCCGGGAAGACGAACCCTTGCTGGGATGACTCCCCTTCGTTTTTGTCATATGCCCTCCAAAGCACAACGTGGGCGCAATTCTACCCGATTTCGGGGCTGACGCCAGATGTAGACGCGCCCTGGTAGGGCAATCCGAACAACAAGGCGAGTGGTCCAGCGCACAGCAACCACATTGCTGCGCCCAGGCTGTAGTTCTCTGCGATAACACCGAGTCCCCAGGGCAACAAGCCACCGACCAGGCCAAAGATGTTGTCCACAGCCATAACCGTGCCACTCTTTCCAGGTAACGTGGCGTACAGCCGAGCCTGGAGAATGGCGTACCACCCCGCGTTGAACACACCCAGTAGAGCCAGAATGACCAGTTTCGCCCAGAAGCAGGGCGTGAGCAGAAGGGTGACAAACAGAACGAGTTCGGCGACCGCACTGACACGCAGGTAGACGAGACCGTCTACACGATCCAGCAACCTGATGAGCAATAGGTCGCTGACCAAGCCCATAGCCGTCCAGACTGCCACCGCGATTGAGGCTCGCGCCGTAGAGACTCCCGCGACATCGACGAAGTAAAGGGCAAGGAAGCCCAGGAGCACATCAAGCATCAGGTCCGAGAACTGCAACAGCACCAACCAGCGCAGAACATCAGGCCGACGAAGTCCTCTGAGTACCTCACGAAATCCAGTAAGAAGAGATGAAGCCTCCTCTGTGCCCGCCGGCAGGAGGAAGCGCATTCTCCACACAAGGGTAAGGACGACCACCGTCACGATGGCCGTCGCGACGTAAATGGTTCGCCACCCAAAGTTGGCAGCCAGGACCAAACCCAGGGCCATCGGGCCAAGAACGACGCCGAGAGACCCAGCGAAGGTCCATCGCGCCATGGCCTTTTCGCGACGCGCTGGCTGCAGGTCCATCAGCGTGGCCTGACTGAGACTGACGAAAGCGCCCGATGCCGGGCTGAAGAGGACGAAGCTTATCAACAGCCACGCATAGCTATGGCTTACTCCCGTGAGGAACAGGGAAAGGGCGAAGACAATCCCACCTCCCAGCACGAGGACCCGGCGCCGCCAGATATCGCCCAGTATGCCGATGAACGGTTCGGCGATTCCCGACAGGACTCTCGGGAGGCCCAGGAGCACGCCGATCTGCGCATAGGTCAGAGCGAGATCGCTCCGGACCAAGGGCCAAGCAGCTTCCCGGGCCCCATAGATGAACTCATCCAGGAACTCGATGACGAGCAGGATCCAGGCCGAACTACTGTGTGCGCTCATCGCTATCCGCGGCAGCCGAGACAACACAGCGCGGGGATCCGTTCTGCAGACCCCCGCGCACAACCATTCAGAATCCTAAGTGGCGCTGTCGACCCAATCGAACTCGTAGGTCGCGATCTTCACCGTATCCCCTTCCCGCACCCCCGCCTCACGGAGGGCTTCGATCACACCCTGGGCCTCCAGATAGTGGTGGAAGCGCAACAGCGCCTCATGGTACTCAGTGCGAGTGCGCGCAGATGCACGCTCGATCTTGCCCCCCTGCACCCGCCACACGGCCGTGTCTTCACGGACAATTGTGTAGCCTTCATCCTCGAATTGGGGCCGTATGATCACGGGCACGGCGCTCTCCAGCACAGGCTCGGGCGTCTCTTGGACCATTTGGTAGGCTCTGCCCATGAGTTCACGCGTATTCTCACGCGTCAGGCCGGAGATCCCGACGACATCACGGTATCCCAAGTCCCTCAGCATCGCCGAGTAGGCCGGCAGCATATCCCGCACGCCAGGGATGTCGATCTTGTTGATGGCCACGATCTGAGGCTTCTGCATCAGGCCATGACCAAAGCTCTCCAACTCGGCGTTGATCGTTTCGAAGTCCTCGATCGGATCGAGCGCATTGCCATCGAGCACGTGAATCACCACCCGGGTGCGCTCGATGTGGCGCAGAAACTCATGTCCAAGCCCCTTGCCCTCACTCGCTCCCTCAATCAGTCCCGGAAGATCGGCCATCACGAAGGTCTCATTGATCCCCAACGCAACGACGCCGAGATTGGGCTGGAGCGTGGTGAACGGGTAGTCTCCGATCTCGGGCTTCGCTGCGGTTGTCACCGCTAGAAGCGTGGACTTCCCGGCATTGGGTTTGCCCACGAGCCCTACATCCGCTAGCAATTTGAGCTCCAGCCGGAGCAATCGCTCCTCGCCGGGATCCCCATTTTCGGCGATGCGCGGCGCCTGGTTGGTTGGCGTGGCAAATCGCGCGTTCCCGCGCCCCCCGCGGCCGCCTGTGGCCACCACCTTGTGCTCATCAGGCTCAGTCAGATCCGCCACCACGACGCCGGTCTCCTCGTCGACCACGAGGGTCCCCCGAGGTACAGACAGAACCAGGTCGGAGCCTGCCCCGCCGTGCATAGTCTTCACCAGCCCCGGCTTGCCGTCCTCAGCGGCGAACTCTTTCTGATGCGCGAAGTGATAGAGAGTGTTGAGGTGCGGGTTGACAACGAAGACCACGTCTCCGCCGCGCCCGCCATCTCCACCTGAAGGTCCACCGTAAGGCACGTACTTCTCGCGCCGGAACGCCACGGCACCCTTGCCGCCATGGCCAGCCTTTATTCGAAGCGTCACTCGATCGTAGAACATAGGATTCCCATTTTCTGATACTCAGAGACAACGGCCACTATCCAGACGACGACCTGCCTGCGAGGCGCATCCCCGCAGGCAGGCCCAATCACCAATCCTTCCAGCACGCTGGCCCCAGGCCAGCAGCGCTAGCGCGAGCCTAGGACACCGTGCAAGGTCTCGCACGCCGGACACCCGCCACCAGGGCGGATGATTGCGTAGCCATCCTGGGGGTCAGTCCCGTAGCGCACAAAGTCGATATTCCAGACGATGATGCACCGAACCATCCCCGTGTTAACACTCAGTTGAACGGCCTCGGCAAGCCACGCGGCCTGCTCCGCGTTGTCCGTACCCCGGGCCCACGCGAACTCGTCCGAGAACGTCTCCACGCCTTCCTGTGAGGCATAGCCCATCTCGGTGTAGAACAACTTGCGGCTACCGCGGAAGATGTTGTAGTAGAGTTCGGTCTGTGGCAGGAAGAACCACGAATGGTGCGTATCACCGGGATTCGCGGGATGGCCGATCCGCGCCGATGGCGAGGTAGCTCCAGCATTGTGATGAGCGCCGATGTAGTCCATGCAGTTCGCGGCACCGGCGTTGTAGA
>JAXDDP010000155.1:0-40542 GCA_034676785.1 Anaerolineae bacterium
ACTAATTTTGTTATTGGATTGCGAATGTGGTGGGGTGTTTTGTCCCCACCTTTCGGGGCCCCTGCGTACGGTGGGGCCCGGATTGCTTGTAACGAACTCCGGTCTTTCCGCGGCAATCTCGTCGTGCCTGAATAACCGACGACAGAGGAGGAGCAGTTGGAGACTCAAGACGTGAGCCAGGAAGAATGGGTCGATGAGCTCTTCGATCGCATTGACAAGCTACTCGAGAGCAACGAAGTCCGCAAGGCGCAGATCATCTTGCAGGCCCTGCTCCCAGTCGATCAGGCAGAGATCTTTGGCGACCTGGAGCCCGATGAGCAGCGCCGCCTGATCGAGGGCTTACCGGATGCTGCCCTGGCGGACATCCTTGAGAAACTCGAGGATGAGGAGGCAACCGAAGTCGCGAAGCTGATCCCGCCTGAGCATTTGGCGGACATTCTCGATGAGATGGAGCCAGACGAGGCTGCCGACTTGCTAGGTGACCTCGAGATACAGGATGCCGCCAGCCTGATGCAGATGATGGACTCCTCGGCAGAGATCAGCCCGCTCCTCCTGCATCCCGACGAGACAGCTGGCGGCCTGATGACATCGGAGTATCTGGCGCTCGGCGACCAAATGTGGGCTGAGCGGGCTCTCCAGGCCATCCGACACTGGGAGACGGCACGGGACTATCTCTCCTACTTCGTCGTGAATCGTGATGGGACCCTCGTCGGTCGCGTCAGCGTGCTGCGGATCATCAAGGCTGCGCCGCGGGCGACGCTGAGCGACATTATGGACCGCACGTTCATCTCGGCGCCACTCGACGCTGATCAGGAGACGTGCGCCCAATTGATGAGCCGCTACGACCTCACGGTTCTGCCCGTTACCGGCCCAGAGGGGAAGCTCGCCGGCGTGATTACCATCGACGACATCGTTGACGTCATCGAGGAGGAGACAACGGAGGACTTCCAGAGGTTGGGTGGTTCGGCCCCGCTCGAGAAGCCCTATCTACTCACCTCTGCTTGGGACGTGGCCCGCCGGCGTGTCGGCTGGCTGCTCATCCTCTTCCTCACCGGGATGATCACGGCGAATGTACTGGAGCATTTCGAAGCCACCCTGGAACAACGTGTCGCGCTCTCCTTCTTCATCCCGCTCCTGATAGGCACGGGGGGCAATGCCGGATCACAGACTACGTCGACGATTATCCGCGCCCTGAGCGTGGGCGAAGTCGAAAAGAAGGATACGCTCAAGGTGCTCTGGCACGAATTGCAGGTGGGCCTGATCCTGGGTCTACTCGTTGGCTTGGCGGGCTTCGCGCGTGCCTGGACCTATAGCCACAGCGTTGAGCTGGGCATTACCATCGCTGCAGCCATCGGCGTGATCGTGTTTTGGTCCAGTTCAGTCGGATCGGTTCTGCCACTCTTCGCGCGAATCGTGGGTGTTGACCCCGCGCTGATATCTGGCCCCTTAATGAGCACACTGGTCGACGCGACAGGCCTGTTCATTTACCTGTCAGTCGCCAAGTGGATCATGGACCTCTGATCGGAGGCAGCGAATGCGCCAACCAACAGTCACAATCCTGCAGACGGCCAAGGCCCTTGGCGCGAAGACCCTGGCCTCTGCTGCACTCTACCCACTCCGCAAGGCGCTAGCCGAGGCAACGTGGTCGCCCGATGGTTGCCCCCGGAATCGCCTCGAACTTGCCCGAGCAATCGTCCAGCCACGCCGGCAGCCTGACTGGCGTCCGTTCCGGGATATCCAGGAGACAGAGCGCGACTCTCGCGGATTGGTCTTGCGTTCAGATGACGGGCAGGTGAGCGTGCAGTTCCTCGCCCCTGATCTCGTTGCGGTTGAGTACCGTATGAATGTGGCGGGCGTGGCGACATCGACACCGACCTACGCCGTCTCACGGCCCGCTGATCAGTGGCCCAGCGTACCGACCGTCGTCACTGAGCTCGAGCATGCGCTACTCATACAGAGCGACCGGCTGGTTGTAGGTATCGATCTCCAGGACGCCAGGCTTCTGCTTGCTACACCCTCAGGCACTCTCTTGCGCGTTGATATCGATGTGGCACGAACGACGGGAGGCGCCATCCGCCACAGGACAGCCCTCGCGCCAGGGGAGAAGCTCTACGGTCTCGGAGAGCGTGCCCTGCCCTGGAACCGTCGTGGACACGTCCACCGGCTCTGGAACCGTGATCCAGCCGGTTACCAGGCCGATGATGATCCGCTCTACCTAAACATTCCGACCTATCTGGGCGCTCTGTACGATGACGGCGCATCGCCCGAAACCTACCTCGTCTTCTACGACAATGCTCATGACGCGGTGTTCGATCTTGGAGCGACAACGCCGGCTATCGCGGAGCACCGCTTCGCAGGGGGAACGCTGCGCTACTACGTGGCTGTCGGCTCCATACCGGCCCTTCTGGAGCGGTACACGGAGCTGACAGGTCGGCATCCGCTGCAGCCCCTCTGGATGCTCGGCTACCACCAGAGCCGCTGGTCGTATGATAACGAGGCCCGAGTACGCAAGCTCGCACAGGATCTGAGCACGCACCAGATCCCATGTGACGCCATCCACCTCGACATCGACATACTCGAAGGGTTCCGCAGTCTCACTTGGGACCAGGAGCGATTCCCTGACCTGGCGGGGCTTGCGACCGAGCTGAGGCAAGATGGGCGACGGCTGATCAGCATCGTTGACCCCGGCATCAAGCGCGATCTGGGCTACTCCGTGTATCGCGATGGGCTCCGGGGGCAGCACTTCTGCACACTGCCCAATGGCCGGGTTTTCCATGCACCGGTATGGCCAGGCGACTGTGCGTTCCCCGATTTCACGGCCCCCGACACGCGCGCGTGGTGGGGCGACCAACTCAGGCCTCTGCTTCGGGCAGGCATCGCGGGACTCTGGAACGATGTGAATGAGCCAGCCGCCTTCGCCGCCTTCGGCGACCCAACACTCCCCAGAGTAATCCGCCACAGCTTTGAGAACACAGGCGGCGACCATCGCGCAGGCCACAACATCTATGGCACCTTGATGGCGCGCGCCACCCGTGAAGGCCTGTTGCGCGAACAGCCCGAGTCCCGCGCCGTCGTCATCTCTCGTGCCGGGTCAGCTGGACTGCAGCGCTATGCCACCTCGTGGACAGGCGACAACGAGAGCTCGTGGGAGTCGCTTGCCCTTACCATCCCGATGGTCCTTGGGCTGGGGCTCTCGGGGATCGGGTTCACGGGGCCGGACGTCGGCGGCTTCAGCGGTGTACCAGATGGTGAGCTCTTCACCCGTTGGGTCCAGATGGCAGCGTTCATGCCGTTCTTCCGGGCGCATACAGCCAAGGGGACACCCGACCAAGAGCCCTGGTCGTACGGCGAGCCCTATCTCAGCATCGTGCGACGCTTTATCCAGCTCCGCTATGAGCTCCTACCCTACCTCTACTCCGCCCACTGGCAGATGTGCGCTCGCGGTTGGCCCATGGTCCGTCCCCTTGCCTGGGCAGATCCCGCCGATGGCCTGCTGTGGGATGTCGACGACGCGTTCCTGTGTGGTGATGCTTTCCTCATCGCCCCAGTCGTTGAGAAGGGAGCGGTTTCGCGATCCGTAAGGCTCCCGCAAGGCCCCTGGTATGAGTTCTGGACAAACGCCCTTACCACAGGTCGCGAACCAGTCAGACTGTTCAGCCCGCTTGAGACACTCGGCCTCTTCGTGCGAGCTGGCTCGGTCATTCCTATGGGCGAGATCGGGGCAAGCTCAGAAAAGCGCGTAGAGAAGTTCCTGCGCCTTGTTCTGTACGCGCCCCTTCCAGCGAATGCGCCAGATGGCCTCGTTAGTGAGTTGTACGAAGACGCGGGTGAAGGCTTCGCATACCGCGATGGCGGCAGTCGCCTGAGTCGGTTCACGGTGTCCCAAGAGGAGGGACGCCTAGGGGTGTCGTGGCACCGCGAAGGCGCCTACGTTCCGCCGTACGAGCATGTCGAGCTGACAGTCCACGGGTTGGCACGTGCACCCCGCGCGGTATATGCTGACGGCGATCGTTACGCGATCGCGCGCATCGACGCGGTTCGCCACTCGGTGGTGCTCGGCGTGCCCGTCTTCTCCGACCTGCGAATCGACCTATAGCAGCCAGCTTTGCGCCTTTCGTCGATGATCCTATACTGCTGAGCACGGTCAGGAGGCTGGCATGGAAGATCGAGATCCGCTGACGGGAAGAACCTGGAATTACGAAGGGTACTGTCTGGAGCCCAACCACTTCGTTACTGCCTTCGTCCATCTCTACCGCGCGGAAGTCACCAGGGTCAACCTGTGGAGGAGCCGCCTCGACACGACCACGAACTGGGCCGTAGTCACGACAGGCGCGGCCCTCACTTTCAGCTTTAGCTCTCCCTCGAACCCGCACTTCGTTATGCTGCTCGTCCTGCTCTTGATCCTGACGTTCATGCTCATCGAGGCGCGGCGTTACAGCTACTATGCCCTGTGGCATTACCGAGCTCGACTCCTCGAAACGGACTTCTTCGCCGCTATGGTGGCGCCGCCCTTCAACCCAGCCGAGGGCTGGGGCGATGCTGTGGCACAGGCGCTGCGCCACCCAACGTTCGTCACGCCACGCTGGCGTGCTGCGGCTGTGCGCTATCGCCGGAACTACATCTGGCTCGTGTCCCTCGTCCTCGTCAGCTGGTTCCTCAAGCTCAGCATCCATCCTGAACTCGCGACGACGCTCCGCGAAGTCGTCGATCGCGCCGCGGTGGCCGCATGGGTATCGGGCCCCTGGGTCGTAGGCATCGTGGCTGGGATATATGTAGCGCTCCTGCTTCTCATCGCCCTGATGTACCTCATCCCCGAACGGTTCGATGGAGATCCCAGGGCCTATCACGCCCGAGCTCTCCGATCAGCCGTCGAAGAAGCACAGATGGCGATCGTCATCACCAACCGCAAGGAGCAGGTAGCCGTTCGCATTATGCACGAACTCAATCGCGGCGTGACGGCTTTGGCTGGAACTGGTATGTACACCGGAGAGCGTCATGATGTGCTGCTGTGCGCGTTGACCGCAGCACAGGAGCATCAGCTGCGCGCGATCGTCGAGGAGACCGACCCTCAAGCATTTGTCATCATGACTGGGGCCCGTGACATCCACGGACGTGGATTCGCCCCAAGCGAGCCGCCGACCTAGACCGTTCAGGCCAGGTAGGGAATCGTCTGAGGTCCTTCTGGCAGCACGGCGATGCGCGCCCAAGGCTTCGCCTTCAGGATCTCCTCCAGACACGCCTCGACCGACTGGCATGGCGTCACCATCGCTTCCGCCAACTGCACGTCTGTGAGTCCGCCGGCGTACACGTGAACGTGGGCTTTCCGCTGAATCTGTGCCTGGATCTGGGCCTCCCACTGGTCGTGACAGCGGAACCCCGGGGCCCGTATGGCAGAGAGTAGGGCCTCAACCGATGTCGCTTCGCGCAGCAACCGCCCGTACTCGCCGTGGGCCGGAATCCCATCCCAGCACTCAGCCGCAACGATGATGTCCCCGCCCGGCTTCACGACCTGCGAAGCGGCCGACATGCCCTTGACGGCTTGATAGAGATTGAGGTCGAGAGGATACCCGCTGTTTGACGTGATCACCACGTCGAAGGGGGCCGCGACCGGCTGAAGCGCGTGCGCGGCGACAAACTCAGTGGCCGCCCGGTGCGCCGCCAGCATATCACCGGCGAAGACACCTGTGATAGCCCGATCGCGGTTAAGCGTTACGTTGAGCAGGAAAGTCGGCCGTGTGGCGACGGCCACGTCGCGCAATTCCTCCCACAACGGGTTGCCAACCGTGCGCCCCCACGTTGCTTGGGGGTGCGACAGCAGTCGGGCACCATGGTTGTCCATTATCGACTCAACGTCGGCGATCCCCGGAAGGACGGCCTTCGGCCCTCCGCTGAAGCCCGCGAAGAAGTGCGGCTCGACAAACCCGGTGAGAATGCGGATGCTTGCGTCCATGTAGGCGCGGTTCACCCGGACGATCCGCCCGGCGCTGTTTCGCGCCACGCCAACCAGATTAGCGTCATCCCAGGCATTGTGCTGCTTGACCCGGTAGCGCTCGACAAGGGAGGGGCCCAACATCGTGCGCAGTTCATCCTCCGACTGCGCACGATGGGTTCCCAGGCCGCTGAGCAGCGTGATCTGCGCTTCGGGGACTCCTCCATCCACTAGGGCATTGACCAAGACCGGAAGCACACGATCGTTAGGCATGGGCCGGGTGATGTCACTGAAGACGATGGTTACGGTGTCCTGCGGACGGACAAGATCGGCCATCGGCGGGCATCCCAAAGGTGATGCCAGTGCTCTACGCAGGGCAGCACCCTCATCGGCGACGCCCGGGACGTACTCAGGCTCGATCACAGTGACGTCCGCGCCAGCAGGCAACGTCACCCAAAGTCCATCCTTCCCGTAGGCCAGCTTCAGTCGCATTCCTCAGCCTCCAATGCCCGGTCCCCTATCCGCACCCCGGGTTCGTGGTAGCGCACACGCCAATCACCACGCGCATCGCCACGAACCCGTTGCCGACCTAGATCGTGATCCTTGTCTTCATCCACGGATTGCTGTTATGGAAATCGGCCACAGCGTTGCCCGGATGCACCAACGCATCGAACAACACACGATCCTCATCCGACAACCGGGCGTCAAGCACTGCCACGGCATCGTCCAGATGCGCCATCGTCCTTGGCCCCACGATCGGTGCGGTCACGCCGGGCTGCTCCTTGCACCACAGCGTTGCCAGCTGCGCCGCGTTCATCCCACGCTCGAGCGCCATGGTCTGTAGTTTGGCAGCCACCTTGACACCCTCACGAGTCACCCGCGTGCGGAACATCTCACCACTCCGCTCGGCACGTGACCCCTCAGGATACTGACTCTCTTCCAACATCTCGGCGGTATACTTCCCCGCGAGAATGCCGCCGGCCAACGGTGACCACGGCAGAATGGCCAGGCCATATCGCAAAGCGAGGGGAATCAGCTCGTTCTCGATCCGCCGGTCAAGCAGATTGTACGGGGGCTGCTCGCTCACGTAGCGGGCGAGGTTCAACCTCTCACTGATCGCAATCGCCTCCATCACCATCCAGGCCGGGTGCGTCGAGCACCCGATGTAGAGAACCTTCCCCTGCTTCACCAGGTCATCGAACGCCCGCAATGTCTCGTCTTGGGGGATCGTCAGCGAAGGCCGGTGGAGTTGGTACAGATCGATATGATCGGTCTGCAGCCGGACCAGCGAATCCTCACACGCCTTGATGATGTGGTACCTGGAGTTACCTTGCTCATTAGGGCCCTCTCCCATGCTACCGTGCACCTTCGTGGCCAGCACAACGTGGTCGCGCTGTCCGTTGCGCTGCAGCGCCTTACCCACAATGCGCTCACTCTCGCCACGGTTATACACGTTGGCCGTGTCGATGAAGTTGATTCCAGCCTCCAACGCACGGTCGATGATCGCGATGGACTCTGCCTCTTCCGTTGGGCCGCCGAAGTTCATCGCGCCCAGACAGAGCGGTGATACCATCACGCCCGTTCGTCCCAACGATCGGTATTCCATATGTCCCTCCTAAGCTTGGAGCTCCGGCATTGACCGGAGGCGGGCCCTGGGCAGACGAGACAATCCCAGGGCGAGCACGCAGTTCGGCTCAGATCTCGATTCCGAACAGCATACGTAACAGGTATCCCACGCCGAAGCTGAGAACCGCGATGCTCAACGAGAGCCCAGCCATCTCCACGAACCGGCGCCTGAAGGGCTCTCCCTTTGCCACAGCCACGTAATAGTTAAAGGCTGCAATGATCAACACAGCGATCGTCAACGACACCGCCAGGCAGGCGTAGTAGTTGCTGAGAAGGAGATAGGGCAACACCAGAGCGGATACCGTGAAGATATAGGCTACTCCCGTGTAGAGGGCTGCCCTCCCGGGGGTCTTCGATGTCTCTTCCGATTTGGTCGAGAGGTACTCCGACGCCGCCATGGACATCGAGGCTGCCACTCCCGTGATCGACGCGGTAAGAGCGATCAGCTTGGTGTCTTGCAGCGCTAGGGTGAGGCCTGCAAGCGCCCCCGTCAACTCCACCAAGGCGTCGTTGAGCCCAAGCACGATGGACCCGGTGTAGCGAAGGCGTTCTTCATCGAGCATCTCGAGAAGCACCATCTCATGGGTATCCTCATCGTGCAAGATCGCTTCAGCCTCAGGCACGGCTGCGACCACGTCCGCGTAGCTCTCTTGGGCACTCTCCTCTCCCTGTTCCATGAGCTTGAGCGCAAACGTCACGCCCAACAACCGTCCCAACAGCGTATACCAGAATACCTTCAGTCGGTTAGGGCGCACCGAGGTCTGCGTATGGTCCTTCCATTCCTCGTAGTGGCGCCGCTCATCCTCACCAATCCGCTGCAACACGGCGCGGTTCTCGGGAGACTTCACCGCTTGCGCCAACCTTGTGTAGATGTGATACTCGGTTATTTCGTTCAACTGGAACTGCAAAATCCTCGCCCGCATCTCAGGACTAAGCGCCATCTCCCCGCCCCCTCTCACGATCAGCGGACGACAAAGAGCACGCAGACTGGCATCGACACGGATACCTGATCACCCGTCGCGGTTAACGTTCCGGTGCTCGGATCGATGCGGAACGTCACGACGTTGTCGCTATCCTGGTTGGCCGCCAGCAAATAGGTGCCCGTTGGGTCGATCGCGAAGTTCCGGGGCGTCCGCCCTCCCGTAGATACGTGCTGAACGTAGGTTAGTCGACCGGTCTCACCGTCGATCTGGTACACCACGATGCTATCGTGCCCACGGTTCGAGCCATAGAGGAATCGGCCGGAAGGTGACACGTGAACATCCGCAGTCGTGCTGCGACCGTCGAAATCCGCCGGCAGAGTTGGCACTGTCTGTAGAGCGGTCAGCGCCCCATCGGCAGCGTCGTAGGAGAATGCGGTCACCGTATTGCCCATCTCGTTGATCAGGTACGCGAACCTGCCACTAGGGTGGAACGCACAGTGGCGGGGCCCCGACCCTCCCTCAACCTGGACGAAGCCCGGATCACTCGATGACAGCTTCCCCGGCTCTTTGGCGATATCGTAGATCATCAGCTTGTCCATTCCAAGGTCCGCCACGTAGGCATGCCTGCCGCTGAAATCAAGGGTCACAGAGTGTGCATGAGGTTCCCGCTGTCGCCTCGGATCAGGGCCGGAACCCACGTGCTGCACGACGTCCGACGCCTCACCAAGGCTACCATCCGCCTGGACCGGGAATGCGGCAGCCGTACCGCTCGAGTAGTTGGCTACATAGACGAAGCTGCCGCTGCTGTCAATCGTGATGTGGGCGGGCGCCTGTCCACGGGACGCCTGCTGGTTGAGAAGGCGCAGGCCACCGGTGGTGGCATCGATCGCAAAGGCGCTCACAGCGCCGGTTGGCTCCCCGCTGTACTCGCCCAACTCGTTCACAGCGTACAACACACTCTTGTTCGGATGGATGGCGAGAAAGGATGGGTTATCAGCGGGTGTTGATCCTGACGGGCTGAGCCTTCCTGTGACTGGATCGAACTGGTACGTGTAGATGCCCTGGCTGCCTTTGAATGTGTAGGTACCAACATAGACAAGGATCTGAGGTCTGCTAGTCTGGTTCACGGATGTCACTCCTGGTGTATGGGTGGGCTGTTCATCGGGCGCGCAGCCCGCTGCAGCTATGCTAGTCGCGCAGAAGACCAGTGCTGCCGCGAAGGCCCACTGGACTGACGACGCGCTGAATCGTGCCGCGCCGATCCGAAGTCGCCGTACTGCCCTAGTTATACGACAGGATAACCGCCGCACAAGTAACGCCGTGTCCCTGGCGATGGGGCTCTGGATGGCAATCTGCTCAGCGCTTTGTGACCGTCGCACCCCTGTCTCCTCTCGACACGAGGGTCAGGCCCGAAGGGTAGCCCTGAAGAATGCGCTGACGTAGCCAAAGATCTCGCCCCACCGTCCGTGTTCGCCAGGAAATCCGTGACCGAGACCGCCCAGAAGGATCAGAGTCGAGCTGACGCCAGCCTCGATCAGGGCGGCGTGGAGCAGCTCACTCTGGCTGGGGATCACGACTCGGTCAGCCGTACCGTGCATGAGCAGAAAAGGCGGTGCCGTCCTTCTGACATACGTGATAGGGTTCGCCCGTGCGACCAAGTCAGGTCGCGTCTGGATCGGTGCGCCGATGAGCTGTGACTCCGGCGAATCGGGAGCGTCGTGGTCTTGCACGCCAGGGATATCGTTCATCCGAAGGAAGTCGCTCGGCCCGAACCAGCCGCAGACAGCGGATACTGCACTCGGCTGCTCGGGATGACCCAGCGTCCCCTCGATCTCCGGGACACCTGCTGAGACGCCAAGCAGCGCGGCAAGGTGCGCACCGGCAGACTCACCCCAGGCAGCAAAGCGGTACGGATCGAGCCCATAGGTTGCGGCATTAGCGCGGAGCCATCGCACGGCGGCCTTGCAGTCGTGGATCTGCGCCGGGAAGATAGCTTCGTGACTCAGCCGATAGCCCACGCTCGCTACCGCATAGCCTTCTGCGATGGTGCGTAAGGCACGCGGATGCGCCTTATCGCCCGCACGCCACGCGCCACCATGAATGTATACGATCAGAGGCAAGGGCCTGGCCCCCTCGTCAGGAAGATAGAGATCAAGCCGAAGCGATCGGTCGCCAACTCGCGCATACTCAAGATCAAGATACCTTTCCATCCACGGCTCCTCCCCATCATAGTCGAACGCGATCTCCCGCAAGCCCCTACGGGCGCCGGCGTGGTCCTGTGGGCCACAGCATAGCGCAAACCCGCCTTGAGGCCATCGGTATCCTCGTAGCAGAGCTCCATTCCTGCTATAATCCGAGATGGTGTGTGCCTGAGAAGGAGAGCTGATGACCGAACGCCCGAACGCGCCCCGAGCATTCCACGTAATGACCAAGCCCCGTGGGCCGATCTGCAACCTGGCCTGTGCCTACTGCTACTACCTCCCCAAGGCCCAGATGTACCCAGGCAGCGACTTCCGAATGCCGGACGGCGTTCTGGAGACCTTCACTCGCCAGTACATCGAAGCTCAGGCAGTGCCTGAGGTTACCTTTGGGTGGCAAGGCGGGGAACCGCTCCTCATGGGGATTCCGTTCTATGAACGTGCCCTCGAGCTGCAGGAACGCTACCGGCGCCCAGGGATGCGCATCGTCAATACCCTGCAGACGAACGGCACCCTCATCACGCCCGAGTGGGCATCCTTCTTCAGGCAGCATAACTTCCTTGTTGGTCTTAGCCTCGACGGTCCACAGGAGATGCACGACGCATACCGTGTCGATCGAGCCGGGCAGCCGACGTGGGACAGGGTTATGGACGGCATGCGCACGCTTCAGGCGCACGAGGTGGAACACAATATCCTCTGTACCGTGCATGCTGCCAACGCCCCCCACCCCCTGGAGGTCTATCGCTTCTTCAGAGATGAGGCTCAGGCGAAGTTTGTCCAGTTCATCCCGATCGTGCGGCGGGCCAACACGACCGGGCACCAGGAAGGGCTCCAGATCACCCCAAGCTCCGTGGCGAGCAAGCAATATGGGGACTTCCTCATAGGCATCTTCGACGAATGGGTCCGCCACGATGTCGGCCAGATCTTCGTCCAGATCTTCGACGTCGCGCTCGCCGCCTGGACCGGACATCGCCCTGGCCTCTGCGTCTTCGAGCCGACATGTGGGCTTGGCCTTGCGATGGAACACAACGGCGACGTCTATGCCTGTGACCACTTCGTGGAGCCCCGCTACCTTCTGGGCAACATCGGGGAGACGCCGCTCATGGATCTCGTGACCTCCGAACAGCAGCGCCAGTTCGGCAGGGCCAAGCTCGACACGCTACCCGCTCAGTGCGTGAGCTGCGACGTGCGCTTCGTCTGCAACGGTGCGTGCCCCAAGGATCGCATCCTGGCCACCCCGGAAGGCGAGCCTGGACTGAGCTACCTCTGTGAGGGCTACAAGGCGTTCTTCCACCACATCGACCGCCCCATGCAGATGATGGTCGAGGAGTTGCGCCACGAGCGCGCTCCTGCCAATGTCATGGCCCGGATCGCCGCCGAGGACGCTGCCTGGGAACAGACCCTTGCCTCCACCGGCCGCAATGACCCCTGCCCTTGCGGCAGCGGCAGGAAGTATAAACACTGCCACGGCCGGTCCAGATAACGAAAGCGGGGCAGGTCCTGAGGACCTACCCCGCTCAGTTTCCCCGGCCTCCTAGGCGATCAGCAGATACGGCTCCTCGACCATCTGCTTGATGGCCTGCAGGAATCGCGCCGCAGGAGCCCCGTCGACCAGCCTGTGATCGAAGGTCAGGCTCAACCAGACCATCTGGCGTATGACAATCTCACCCTCGACGACCACGGGCTTGGGCTTGATGCGCCCGACGCCCAGAATGGCCGCTTCCGGATAGTTAATGATGGGCGTAAAGCCGTCCACATCGTACATACCCAGATTCGTGATTGTGAACGTTCCACCCACGAGCTCATCGGGCAGCGATCGACCCGTGCGCGCGCGCTCAGCCATGGCCCGAACATCACGGGCAATCTCGACGAGTCCCTTCTTGTCCGCATCCGACACGTGGGGCACCAAAAGTCCGCGATCGGTATCGACAGCCAGTCCGATATGGACTACGTCGAGGTGACGAATGACGTCGCCGTCAAGTCGCGCGTTGACACTGGGAAACTGGCGAAGTGCCTTTGCAGCCACCTTGATCAGCAGATCGTTGTAGCCCAGATTGAACCCAAGCTCCTTGGCCAGGCTCACCTTCAGCCGTTCACGCAAGGCCACAAGGGCCGTCGCGTCGACCTCCATCATCTCTGTGACGGGTGCAGTGATGGCGTGGCTCTCGTGCATACGCTGGGCGATGATCGCCCGAATACCAGACAGTGGGACCACATCCGACACAGCCACTTCCGCAATTGTGGCCGTCGGTGTAGGCACAGGCGCTGCAGCCTCAACGGCCTCCGGCAGCGCCCCAGTGGTAGCGACTCCAGTTGCGACCGCCTGGACATCCGCCTTCGTCACGCGTCCTCGCGGGCCCGTGCCAGAGACACCAGACAGGTCCACACCAAGCCCCTCCGCGATGTGGCGCGCCACTGGCGTGACCTTGGGCGCCGCAGCGGCATGCTCCAGCACGTCACGCTCAACGACCCGCCCACCCGGGCCTGTCCCGTTGACTGAAGCTACGTCGATGCCCCGATCAGCGGCAGCCTTTCGCGCTCTCGGCGAGGAGAAGACCCGACCAGGCGCGCTGGTTGTGGAGGGTTCAGCAACCGTTGGCACTGAAGGTGCCGCTTTCGGTGCCTCCGATGCGGCTGCCCCTGAGGCCGCCGTACCAGCGGCTTCTGCCTCGATGGGCTCATCAGCCGTACGCGTGATCAGGCCAACCAGGCTCAGAACGGGCAACATCTCACCGGCTGGCGCAAAAATCTTGCGGAGAAACCCCTTGCGCGGGGCCTCTACGTCAAGCACGGCCTTGTCTGTCTCTACCGTGAACAGCACATCGCCGCGCTCCACGGGATCGCCCTCGGCTTTGAGCCACTCAACGATCCGGCTCTCCTCTACAGTCTGCCCAAGCTTTGGCAGCAGGACTTCGTATGCCATAGGCCTCCTCCTCTACAGGATCCTGCGGATCGCGTCGGCGATGACGTCAACGCTGGGGATGTCGGCATCCTCAAGTGTCTCTGCCATAGGCACGGGTACGTCCTTCGCAGACACACGGATCACCGGGGCATCGAGCCAGTCGAACAACTCCTCCTGTATCCGTGCCGCGATCTCACTGATGAAAGAGTTCGTCGGGTACGACTCCGTCACTCCAACGACCCTGCCAGTCTTCTTGACGGAGGCCGCGATCGTATCCATATCAAGTGGCTTCAGGGTGCGCAGATCGATGACCTCCACACTCACACCTTCCTTGGACAGCAGTTCCGCAGCCTCCAGAGAACGGTGGACCATCCGAGAGTAGGTGATCACCGTGACGTCCGTTCCCTCACGCTTCACGTCGGCGACGCCGTAAGGGATGATGTAGTCTTCATCGGGAACGTTGCCCTTGACGCTATAGAGCATCTTGTGCTCGATGAACATAACGGGGTTATCGTCTCGGAGTGCGGCCTTGAGCAGGCCCTTGGCGTCATAGGGCGTGCTGGGCATCACGACATAGATACCCGGGAAGTGTGTCCACAGAGCCTCAAGAGACTGCGAATGGTGGGCAGCAATGCTCCTGCCGGCGCCGCCCTCAGTACGCACGACCACGGGTACCGTCGTCTTGCCACCAAACATGAAGCGGTTTTTCGCCGCCTGATTCGCAAGCTGGTCCATCGCCAACGGCGTGAAGTCCACGTACATGATCTCGACCATAGGGCGCATCCCGGCCATTGCAGCACCGGTAGCAACTCCGGCAATGCTCGCTTCGGAGATCGGCGTGTCCAGAACCCGCTCGCCTCCGAACTCCTGGAATAAGCCCTTTGTCGCACCGTACGCGCCCCCGTACAGCCCGATATCCTCCCCCATCAGGTAGACGCTGTCATCGCGCAGCATTTCTTCGCGCATCGCCTCTTGAAGGGCCTGGCGATAGTCGGCGGGATGGGTCCCCGGCCCCCCCTTACGCACGAGCTCCCGAAGCTCCTTCTCACGATCGACATCGGCATGGGTCCACTTGAACGGTGCATAGACGAAGTTCTCGAGCTCCTCTGCGGGCGGCATGGGCGAGTCCATCGCGAAGTCAGTCGCCACTTCGATCGCCTTCTCCACCTGCTGTTCGATGGCATCGATCTCCTCTTGCGTTGCCAGGCCTTGCTCAATCAACAGCTTGGAGAAGTTGGGGATCGGGTCGCGCGACTTCCACTCGGCCTCTTCCTCTTTCGTACGATAGGCACGCGGATCTGAACGCGAGTGACCATACCAGCGATACGTCTGCGCCTCGAGTAGGTAGGGACCCTTTCCACTACGCGCGGGGTCGACGGCGCGTCGCACCGCCTCACGAACGGCCAGGAGATCCATGCCGTCAACGACCGCGTGTTCGATCCCGTAAGCGCACCCACGATCAGCAAGATTCAGCTTCGCCGCCGCATTCTTGATGGGCACCGACATACCGTAGAGGTTGTTCTCAATGATGTAGACCACCGGGAGATCCCACAGTGCAGCCATGTTGAGTGATTCGTGGAAGTTACCGGTGTTGGCCGCGCCATCCCCGAAGAAGCACAGCACCACGGCGCCCGTGCCCTTCATCTTCTGGGCCAGAGCCGCACCGGTGGCGACGGGGATATTGCCCCCCACGATGCCGGTGGCGCCAAGGTTACCCCGCTCGACATCCGCAATGTGCATCGACCCGCCACGCCCCGCGGAATATCCTGTCGTGCGACCGCACAGCTCAGCAAGCATCTTGTTGTAGTGCTCCTGATGCTCCTCTTCGTTCTTGGCCGCTACGGCACCACGGGCATAGCAGTGGCCGTGCCCACGGTGGGTCGACGTGATCAGATCGCTATCTTGGATCACGGACATCGCGCCAACCGCCACTGCTTCCTCTCCGGCGTAGAGGTGCGAGGCGCCCTTGATCTTGTTCTGTCCGAGCAGGTCGTAGACCTGATCCTCGAACCAACGGATGGCCCACATCTGCTTTAGCAGCTCGAGGGCCTCTTCCTTGCCCATATCCAGCACTTTGTTCCCGTCCATCGGCGCTCCTTCTCTCTGTCGTTATCTCAGAACGAACGTACCCATATGAACACAATCACCCGCCAGCGGGACTGCGCACCAGCATGTCATACACCGCTAACACCGACTTACCAAGAGGTTCATCAACCCCGATACCCGCAACATCGCTCAAGACTCTCGCTGCGCCCTCGGCGGCTAGCAGTCCTTCAAGAACCACAGCGTGCTCATCACGGGCGTCCCGGTACGCCAGCGCTCCGGCAATTCCCCAGGAAAGTCCTTCCGGCTCCACACCATGCCGCTCAGCCAAACGCGCTGCCCCTACTAGCCGATCGTCCGGCGCTAACTTTCGCAGTGGGTCGCGCGCCAGACGGTTGATCGGATCTGCCAGAGACCGGTTGGAGAAACGCACCAGCAAGTAGTCAATGTGCTCCTGCAGTGCAATCGGCTCGAAACCGTAGAGAGCTACCAGAGCACGCGCAGATTCCTCCAGTGCCCGATCCACACGTTCGCGCACCCAAGGGTCCTCCAGCGCCTCGTAGCCGAAGTGGAGACCCCGCTGGTAGCCCAGGTAACCCAGCATGGCATGTGCAGCGTTGTGAATGTACAGCTTACGCGCCGTGTATGCCTCGAAGGGAGCCACAGCGTGGAGCCCGACAACCTTTGGCACCCTGCCAACCCATGCTGCGCGGTCGACCGGCAACACCTTATAAGGCTCGGCGAGGACGAGCGAAATGTCGGCTGCGCGCTGATCAGGCGTTGGCACTGGCGCCATTCGGGCAATCACGGCAGGTACAAAGCCCACGCGATCGGGCAGAACCGTACGCACCTCCTCCGCCAGGACATCGCGAATGAGTCTTCGCAACTGCTCAGGTGCGTCATGCAGATTCTCACAGATGATGATGTCGAGCGGGCTAGCCTCGCGGGTCTGCCAACGCAACTGCAGTCCTTGTGCAATCGGCCGCGCGATGGCCCCCAGCGCTCGTGCACCTACGGCTGTCGCAACGAGTGACGCCTCCGAGACCTCATTGGCGACGGCTCTAACATCGCGACCATCGACCGCTCGCACCGGTGCGATCGTCCGGTCTTCGACCTTGTCGATCCCTGCGAGCCTCAATGTATAGTGACGCTGCTGTGCCAGAGCTGCCACGAGTGGCTCATCAACATCGATGAACACGACCTCATAGCCCGACTCCGTGAAGAGCTGACCGAGGAAGCCACGTCCCACGCTCCCGGCGCCAAAGACCACGGCAGTGGGCAACCTCATGCGACAGCTCCCGCCCCGCTCCACCGGTCACTGCGCTCCTCAGCGTTGCAGCTACCTGAGGGCTTCTCCCACATCCCATAGTGCGCGTCATAGCGCCAGGATGGGGATGGCTCTGACATACGATGCTGCGACCAGCCCTGCGCCACGCGGGCCTCAGTCTCCTGCCAGGGCCGGATACCGCCAAGAGCATCGGCGGCCTCGACGTTGCACGCTCCGACAGCAACCGCCATCCGGAGGGTTTCGTTGGCAGAGAGCCCCCGCAGCACCCCAGCGAGGAACCCCGCGATCGCGGCGTCACCGGCGCCGGTCGTGCCTACGAGGCGCACGTTGAAACACGGTGCCCACAGCTCACGATCGGCCCAGTCCTTGGGTTCGGCAGGCGCCCCAGCCCCCATTGCGAGCAGGCGCTCCTTGTGTGCCGTCCTCAGGTAGAAGCCACGATCGCCCAGCTTGATTCCGACGATGCAGCCACCTAGCGCGATGAGCTCATCACTCAGATCGGTTAGTAGGTCGCCCGTCACGAGCGACAGCAGGCTACCAGCTGCTGATTGTCGAAGCAGAGCGTCGTACCGCGGACGCCGCAACATGAACAGCAATTCCTCGATGCTCGGGAGAAACACATCGACATACGGCATAACCGCGGCAAGGATACGGTTCCAGTCTGCATGGCCAGCATCCGACGCCGGATCAGGCAAAGCCATATCCAGCGACGTGGTGACGCCAAGCTCACGCACGCGCCGAAACATCGCCACCAGTTCTGCCCCACCGTCGACGAACATCCGTCGCACGAGGGGAGGATAGCCGAAGTGAAACAACCGTGCTTGCGCAACCGCCTCGTAACCAACATCAGCAGCGCCAAACGCGTTGTTAGCCGCTGGAGCGTGGAGGAACATCCGGTCGATCCCCGGAGGATTGATGATCACCGTGTAAGACGTATCGGCGGAGGCATCAACGACCATACCGTCGGCGAGACCAGGTCCATGGGTATCGATGATCTGCCGAACAACACGGCCCAGTAGGTCATCGCCAATCTTACCCATCAGCCGGGTGCGCATGCCCAGTTTGTGAAGTGCAAGGCCGGTGTTCGATACGGCACCCCCGGTCGACAGTGTCGCGGCACCTACTTCGATCAGTTGCCCGGGTCGCAGCAATGCCCCAACGGAGTTCGCCCGACTCTGCGATAGGTCAGGAATGAAGTCCAGGCAGATATGCCCGGCGACGACGACATCCCAGCTCCGGCTCAACGCCTCAGCTCCGTCCGCCAGTAGCGCTCATAGTCCGTCACCAGCAGGTGCAGCGGGGCCTCATCCTCCTCAATGTCGGGGAAGCGCCCGCGCGATTCCAGAAAACGGTTGTCACGAGTGTCGTCGTTGACCAGTGACACCTCCCCGACGAGCACCCGCTCACCAACGCCCCAGAAGGAATGGTACAGCCGCGTGGGCAGCGTGATGCTCTCTCCCGGACCAAGCCGTATCCTTGTGCCCGCAGCCACGGTGCGCAGCACGCCATCAACGCTCACCGTGACCGGCGTGTCACAAAGCCGGTCATCGTCGGTGGCATTGTAGACCTCGACGACCAGATCTCCTCCACCCCGGTTGATGATGTCCTCGGTCTTGTTCCAGTGGTAGTGATAAGGCGTCACCTGGTCAACCCCCACTACCATGATCTTCTCTGCGTAGAGCTTCCCGGCCATCGTCTCCCAGTTGCGCGGGTGACCATTGCGGATGGTGAAAAGCAACAGCCCACACGCTGCATAGTCGCCGCTGCCAAAGTCCGTGATGTCCCAGCCCAATGCGTTAGTCGGAATCTCAGAGATCTCGGAACCACGGGTGGTCCAATCCTCGGGCGACCAGTAGGCAAACGGGGGTAGGTAGAAGCCTCTACCGGCGATGAACGCTTTGGCATCGCGGAGCAGCTCGTTGATTGTTGATCGCTTCATTGCCCCTCCATAGGTGACGCCTAGACAAGCACCACCTGTACACCAAGACCACGAACGCACTGCACGATGTCAGCAGGTGCTGCGCGATCGGTGATGACTCTGTGGACGTCCTGGACGCGCGCAAACGAGGCTACGCCAGAGCGCCCCCACTTCGTGGCGTCGGCCACGACAACAGCCTGCCGGCACATTCCCGCCAACGAACGTTTGACCTGGGCCTCGGCTTCGCTGACGTCAGTGAGACCGTCCTCAATCGTCAGACCGTGCGCCCCAAAGAACCCTTTGGCGATATGGTACCGTTCGAGCAGGGCCAGCCCACCCGCGTCGATCAGCGATACGGTGTCGTGGTGCAGGGTACCCCCAGGCATCACAACGGTCACATTGGGAAGCCCCAGCAGCTCCTGCGCAACGACCAGGCTATTGGTGACGACGGTAAGGTCGCGCCGATGCTTCAGGTATTCGACGATCGCGAGAGCCGTGCTGCTGCTGTCGATGAAGACCGCTTCGCCGTCGCCAATCAGGGCCGCAGCCTCCTGTGCAATTCGAGCCTTCTGCGCCGTTTGAAGTTGCCGCCGCCGGATGAGCGACAGCTCATAGAAACCTGTGCCAGGAGCGATGGCGCCGCCATGCGTGCGCGCCAGCAGCCCCTGATCTGCGAGCAGCTGGAGATCGGCGCGGATGGTGGCTCCCGTCACATCGAACCGTAAGCTCAGATCGGCAACTTCGACGCGCCCCTGCTGCTGTACGAGTTCCAGAATCGCCTGACGACGCTCCTCAGGAAACACAATTAGCTCCGTTTGCTTTCGTTTTCTTTCATTATATAGCCAAAACAGAGCACGTCAACAGCATCTTGCTGCGGCGGATCAGGCTTGAGGCGCCTCTGGGTTTGGACCAAAGTGCTTCAACATCACGATCGGGTCAGTCGCGCTGGAGTTCCGGATGATCACTCCCTCCGTTGCTGCGCGGTGTGACACAAAGTACTCATCCTGAGTAAGCTGTCCAAACCGGATCAGGGCCGGTGCTTCGATCGGCCAGGGCCCAAGCGTGCCGTGACCCTGCAACACAATCAGGCCATACGGGCTGGCGTCTCTGATGACGACTTCCCGGCCGGGCAAGACCGTCAGCTCCTTTGCTGATACAAACGCGCTGCCGTAGACCACCCACTTCTCCACGTAGCCAGCCTCCGTCATCTCCTCCACGGGCCGCACGGGTCGTGGTGCCCGGTAGTGTGCGAGCGCCAAGTCGGGGTTCGTGTTCATTGGCCAGTCAACCATCGACACGATGTAGTCGAGGTCGTCCCGCTTGTCTTCAGGCACATCCTTCACCAGGAGGGTCCGGTCAATAGGGACATCGCTCACCAGTGACTGGAACATCGCGAAGACATCGCTCGCCCACTGTGGCTCGTAGGTGCACAGACTGCCCGGCGCGTGAAGGAGACCAGCAGGCACGTACCAACCCGTCCCCGACCGCAGCCGGTATGCCCTGGAGAGGTCCGTGATGTGGTTGTCGCCTTTGTCCCAGTCGGCCAGGCACTGGCGCACCTGCGCCTTGGTAGTCCCTGGCTCGAGGCCAAAGAAGGTGAAGGGAAACGTACCTCCATGGTTATTCAGTTGCACCGGGAAGTAGTACCCTTCAGGTTTGGATTCCGCCCCAACGGCTGCGGCGTGCTCCGGCATCTGGTGCAGATGGTGAGGTAGTGGCCCCTGATTATCGAAGAACTTCGAGTACATTGGCCACCCATGGTAGGCGCTCCACAGCGAGTCCCCGAGCAGACGGGAACCCAAGTCTTGTACCAGGTCCCTGAGGAGCGTTCGCTTGGGGCTCGTCGGGTCGCCATGGAGTACATAGCTGAGCCCTTCATCAGGCGTTGTCAGCGGTCCGTTGTCAGCCTTTGTCGTCGACGAGAGCCAACGCTCGTCAATCCCCCCTCGGTGCGCCCCGAAGGCGTAGTAGTCGTCTGGATGCAGCTTGATCCGCCGCCCAGGAATGCAGAACGAACGTGGCACCCACGCGGGGGCCAGCCACAGAATCCCTTCACCATCATCAAGAATCGCGCCTGCCATGGTGTGCTCCTTCATAAGTCGGACCCGGTCGCCTGGCATTGGCCGGCAAACCCGGCGTATAGGTTGGATCGTTATTCGTGATTATAGGTCTGCTGCCCCCCTCTCGCAACACACGACTTTGACTTTGATCTTCGGGTACAGTAGAATGGCTCACCAGACCTATGGCTCATGGAGTGACGAATGAACGATACGCTGAAGCAGCTCACCGCAATGTCCAGGACTCTGGGTGACCCTGCAAACGACTACGTGATCCTTGGCGAGGGTAACACCTCGGCGCGCAACCCTGATGGCACTTTTTGGGTCAAGGCGAGTGGGTTTCAGCTCCCATCGATCAACGAGAAGGGCTTCGTGCGCGTATCACTGGAGCGTGCGCTTGGCATTCTCGATGCTGGCGACCTGTCCGATAGCGAGGTAAAACGGCGCCTTCTGGACGCTCGTGTTGATCCCGAGACCGGTCGTTGGCCGGCCCCCAACAGCGACGTCAGACCGTCGACAGAAACCGTGTTCCACGCCCTCTGCCTTAACCTGGAGGATGTCCTGTTCGTCGGTCACACGCACGCTACCGCAGTCAATGCACTGACCTGCTCGAAAGCTTTTCCCGAAGCATTCGCGGGGCGGCTTTTCCCAGACGAGATCGTCATGTGTGGCCCTGCACCGCTTATTGTGCCCTACATCGACCCTGGCATACCGCTCGCACGTGAGATAGGCCGTCGCATCGATGCGTACCTGGAGACCTATAGCGAGCGTCCACGTGTGATCCTGATGCAGAACCACGGACTGGTGGCACTGGGGCACTCTGCGGAGCAGGTGGAGAACATTACAGCGATGATGGTGAAGACCGCGCGAGTGCTGCTCGGCACTTTCGGCGCTGGCGGTCCTTCGTTCCTTACTGCCGAGAACGTCGGACGCATTCACACGCGCCCTGACGAGGCCTATCGCCGCAAGCTGCTTGGCGAGGCATAGGCTGGCCCACAGCCAATGCCAGATCGAGTCACGATACTAGCAACGGAGGGTAAGAACTCCTATGTCATTGCCAACGACGATGCAAGTAAGCCGTCTCCATGGCATCCGCGATCTTCGGCTTGAGCATGCAGTTGTGCCCACCCCAGGGCACGGCGAAGTTCTGCTGCGAATCGCTTCCGTGGGCATCTGCGGGTCAGACGTCCACTACTATGTTGAGGGCGCGATCGGTGACCAGGTCGTGACTGACCCCATTCAAATGGGGCATGAGTTTTCCGCCCGGGTGGCAGCACTTGGGCCGGGCGTTGAGGAACTGCAGATCGGCGCGCTGGTCGCGGTCGAGCCTGCGATTCCTTGCGGCGTGTGCGAATCCTGCCTGCAAGGCCATCCCAACCTGTGCCCAAAGGTGCGCTTCTGTGGAACGCCCCCTATCGACGGCGTGTTTGCCGAGTACGCCGTGATGCCTGCCGAGAACTGCTTTGTGCTGCCTGAAGGGCTCACGCCCGTAGAAGGGGCTCTCCTGGAGCCCTTGGGCATCGCCATCCACACAGTGGATCTCGCCCATCTCAAGGTTGGGCAGACCGTTGCGATCATCGGTGCCGGGCCGATTGGGCTGTTGAGTGCAGCCGTGGCCCGCGCAGCCGGCGCAGGTGCCATCTACATGACCGAGCCCAATGCCGAACGTCGTTCATTCGCTCTGGCGCACTACGCCGATGAGGTCTTTGACCCAGCCAGCGAGAATATCGTGAAGGCCATCGTCGCGGCAACAGGAGGTCGCGGCGTGGACGTCAGCATTGAGGCGGCTGGTGCACCTGACACGCCTGACCAGGCTGCGCGTGTGACGCGTCCGGGCGGCAAGGTCGTCGTCGTTGGTATCCCGGTCGAGGACAAGATGATGATGACAGCTTCCGAGGTACGCCGCAAGGGGTTGACGATCAAACTGGTGCGCCGCATGAAACACACCTACCCACGGGCAATTCGTATGCTCACCACAGGCATGGTTGACCTGGGGATCCTGGCTACGCATCGCTTCTCGCTCGACCACATCGTCGAGGCCTTCGAGTTAGTTGCAGCGCGCCAGGATGGCGTGCTACGAGCCATCATCGATGTAGGAGGCGATGCCTGAACAGGCAGTCACCTATGAACAACCGAGAACGAGTACACGCGATCCTGCACTATCAGCCCTACGACCGCATGCCGGTCGTTCACTTTGGGTACTGGCACGAGACCCTGGTGAAATGGGCCCACGAAGGCCACATCACGGAAGAGCAGGCCTACGCCTGGGGTGACGGCAATCCAACCGACGCCGAGATCGCCATGAAGTTGGGCTTTGACTTCAACTGGAGCAGTTGCTTCACACCGGACACGCGTTTGCGACCCGGATTTGAGACCAAACTCATTGCCTCATTCCCCGATGGATCACGTCACGTACTGAATGGCGAGGGGACGGTCATCCTGGAGAAAGATGATGCGATCTCAATTCCTAAGGAGATCGAGCACCTCCTCAAGGATCGAGCCTCGTGGGAGCAACTCTATCTGCCCAAGCTCCAGTATTGCATCGAGCGCGTAACCCATGCCGGTGTGAATGCCGGTGGCACGATCATCCGATTCGATGAAGGTGGAGAAGACTATATTAAGGCGAGCGCTTGGGCAGATCCCTACGGCATCTACGTAGGTAGCCTGTTTGGTGTCATCCGTAACTGGCTGGGAATCGTCGGCCTCTCCTATTTGCTGGTCGATGACGAGCCTCTCCTTGACGAGATAATCGACACCGTAGGTCATCTCTGTTATGCGTGCACGGAGGCGGCACTCCAGCGCATCTGCCCCGACGGTGGACCGGCACCGTTTGACTTTGCCCACATGTGGGAAGACATTTCCTTCCGCAGTGGCCCTCTGATCAGCCCCCGCATCTTCCGCAAGAAAGTGGGGCCCTACTACCATCGCATTACCGAACTCGTCAGGAGCTATGGGATCGACATTGTCTCACTTGACAGTGATGGCGACGTGACCAAGCTGGTGCCAGTCTGGCTGGACAACGGGGTCAACACGATGTTCCCGATTGAAGTTGGCACATGGGGTTCGAGCATTGCCCCGTGGCGCGAGCAGTACGGCTCCGAGCTGCGAGGCGTGGGGGGGATGAACAAGGTGGTCTTCACCCGCGACTATGCCGCAGTCGACGCCGAGATCGAACGCATCAAGCCCTTGGTGGAACTGGGCGGCTACATCCCGTGCCCAGATCACCGGCTGGCACCTGACAGTCGGTGGGAGAACGTTCAGTACTATTGCGACCGAATGCGGGAGACGTTTGGCTAGCTGGAGTGTCGCGCACACGGGCTTGCGAGAACAGATCTGACGGGCCTGCCTGGCAACGCGCACTGCACTGAGCGTGACACACGAAAGGATAACGATATGGACGATGGGATCCGGGAACTCGAAGACCAACTGAACGACTTCGACCGCGCAGTGAGAATGCGCGCCCTGGACGACCTGATGGCACTGGCCAACCGTGACGCGATCGTGTTGCCCGAGCCTGCTGAGCTCGCGAACATGCACTGCCATACGTTTTTCTCGTACAACGGATACGGCTTCTCCCCAGCCGCCCTGGCCTGGTTGGCGCGACGCCGCGGGTACAAGCTGATGGGCATTGTGGACTTCGATGTCCTTGACGGTGTCGATGAGTTCCTGGCAGCCTGTGATCGTGTGGGTCTCCGCGGAAGCGCCGGCATGGAGACACGCGCCTTTGTGCCTGAGTTCTCGTCGAGAGAGATCAACTCACCAGGCGAGCCCGGCGTTTACTACCACATGGGCATTGGTTTCACTTCCAGCACCGTGCCCGCGATCCGGCCTGAAGCTGCAGCCATCCTCGCGACCATGCGACAGCGGGCAGCTGACCGCAACCGCGAGATCATCGACCGCGTCAACACATACCTTGACCCAGTTACAGTCGATTACGAGAGTGATGTCATTCCATTGACCCCTGCGGGCAATGCCACTGAGCGTCACATTGTCGCGGCATATCTTCAGGCAGCCGACCGCTTAGCTTTGCGGCCTGCTGAGTTCTGGGCAGCGAAGCTTGAACTGCCTCTCGAGCGTGTACTAGCTGTGATTGACCGTGGGCCACAGATGCAGGACCTCGTTCGGTCAAAGCTAATGAAGCGTGGGGGCGTCGGCTACGTTCAGCCGGGGCCAGCATCTTTCCCCACCGTCGAGGAGGTCAACGCAGTCATCACTGCATGTGGCGCTCTGCCCACCATCACTTGGCTTGACGGTACCTCTGAGGGCGAACGATCGTCCGAAGAGCTATTCGATCTGATGATCGCCAAGGGCGCCATGGCGCTGAACATTATTCCCGACCGGAACTGGAATATTGCGGACTCCCTCGACAAAGAGCGCAAGTTAGCGGCACTATATGATGTCGTCGCCCTAGCCCGCAGGCTTGACCTGCCGATCAACGTCGGCACTGAGATGAATGCCTATGGAAAGCCTATGATCGACGAGTTCGATGCCCCGGAACTGGCGCCCGTGCGCGAGGACTTTATGGACGGGGCTTACTTCTTCTACGGGCACGGCGCGCTGCAGCGTGCGCTCGGCCTGGGAGCCCAGAGCGGATGGGCCAAGCGCTATCTGCCCTCACTTCGTGACCGAAACCGGTTCTATACCGAGTTTGGCCGTCGGATGCCCCCCGGGAAGGATAGCCTGGAGAGGCTTCGAGAAGCCGGTGCATCCCCCACCCCACAGGACCTCCTGGGAACTTGGCGAACATAGCAGCCGCCGCCTGTGGGTGTTATGACAGTGCAAAGGAGAGTGTGAGCCCCATGATCACAGATCGATTCGAACAATACCGTCGGGCCGACGGACCGCTGCCCAAGACCAACCGGATATGGCCCTTGTACGGGGCGGGATTCGAGAACTTGGGTGTGGATGGGAAGCCGATCGTGGTGCCGATGCCAGACTACGGCCCCGATGAGCTGCTCGTACGCCACGATGCGTGCGGGCACTGCTTTTCCGACATCAAGGTCATCCAGGCTGGCCAGGCCCATCCCCGCATCTATCGCGACATGAAGGCGGACCCAATTGTACTGGGCCACGAGGTCAGCCTCACCGTGGTCGGCGTGGGGGATAATCTCAAGAACGAGTACCGAGTTGGTGATCGCTTCATCGTTCAAGCCGACATCTTTGTCAACGGTGTCGGCTATGCCTACGGGTACGAGATTCAGGGAGGCCTCTCGGAGTACACCGTCATCGACCAGCGTGTCCTCAATGGCGACCACGGCAACTATCTGATCCCCGTACAGCCCGGCACAGGCTACGCTGAAGCAGCACTGACAGAGCCATGGGCATGTGTGATTGCGGCCTACCAGCTGAAATATCGCACGATAATACGCCCCAAGGGAACCCTGTGGGTCATTGGAGCTGGCCCAGCCGACCATCTGGACACCAAGAAGCTCACGATCTCAGAAGGCTTTGATGCTCGTTCTCACCCGGCGAAGCTCCTGCTCACGAACGTTCCCGCACCGTTCGACGCTTGGCTGCGTAGCCGCGCCGCCGAGCTCGGTGTTGAGGTCGCAGACATTCCCGAGCTACCCGATCCCGCAACCGTGGAGACGGATGATTCGCCTGTCTCGCCGGCTGAGGTGAGTGGTAGTGGTCCGGGAGTGGACGACATCGTTGTACTGGGAGCCGATCCCGAGGTCATTGAACGCGCGAGCCCTAACCTGGCCAGCTACGGGATCCTGGCAATCATCGACGACCAACCTATGGCGCGTCCTGTGGCGCTCGATGTCGGTCGCATCCACTACAATCGCTGGGTCTACATCGGCACGACGGACACCGATGTCGCCAAAGCCTACAGCACGACACCCATCAGGTCGACCCTGAAGCTCGGCGGATCGGCGTGGTTCGTCGGCGCAGGTGGGCCTATGGGTCGAATGCACGTGCAACGTGCGATCCAATCTGCCGATCGGCCGGGCACGATCGTCTGCACTGACATCAGCGACGACCGTCTGGCGGATCTCTGCACAAGCTTCAGCGTTGAGGCTTCCAGCATGGGAATCGAGTTCATCTGCCTCAACCCCGTGAACAAGGAAGTCTACGAGGCTGAGATGGCGCGTTTCCAACAGTCAGGCTTCGACGACATTGTGGTTTTGGCCCCGGTGCCGGCGCTAATCGCCGACTCGGCCACATACCTTGCACCAGAAGGCGTCATGAACATCTTTGCGGGCGTCGCGCGCGGTAAGTACGCAGTGATGGACCTGAGCAGCGCCTATCTCGGGCAGACCCGCATCATCGGTCACTCAGCCTCAACAATCGAGAACATGACCTTCATGCTGGAGCAGGCGGAGTCCGGGCAGCTGTCACCGAACCGTTCGGTCGCCGCAATCGGTTCTCTCGAAGCCGCCTGGGATGGTCTTCAAGCGGTTGCGAAGACGACATTCGCGGGAAAGATCGTCATCTATCCGCAGTTGCAGCCGCTGCCGCTGACAGGCATTGAGGATCTCAAGGAAGTGCTTCCCGCGGTCCATGCCAAGATGCGCAACGGAACGGAGTGGACCAACGAGGCAGAAGCCGAGCTGTTGCGACTTCTGAGCAAGTAACGACGCGGGAGCATGGCGCACGGAGCAACGAGGTTGCAAGTACTGCCGCCCGCGCTGATGACCTCAGACCCGGGGTCATTCGCGCGGGCGACCATCGTCGAGCGGAAACCCCAGATTATCCGCAAGGTGATGGCTGACCACGCCTATCCTGCCAGGGTGACCGCTGCACTCGATGCTTTCACCACTGAGATCGCCTCAGGCACGGTCCAGCCACCCCTGGCAACGGCTGGCGATGCCGAGGCCGGCTTCTGGCGCGACCAATGGGCCCTTTACGCCGGCCGCACCTGGCTGGAACTGCCGTGGTATTTCGCCGAGACCTATTTCTACCGGCGCCTGTTGGAAGCGGTCGGCTATTTTGCTCCGGGCCAGTGGCAGGGACATGATCCTTTCGGCCCGCAGAAGCGCGCACAGGAGATTGACGCCATTGACCAGGTGGGCCGCATCTGGCCGGCGATCGCGGCCAAAGCCGGGGAAGCTCGCTTCATCGCGCTTCTCCACGCCTCACTCTGGGGGAACCGCGCCGACCTGAGCAACTTCACAGTGCGCGAACAGGCTGTCGGCGATGGGGTTGCCGATCGCGGGCACATCCTCATCGACCACACGGATGCCATATGGCAGCTGCTTCACGCAGATGGTGGTACACCTAGCGTGGCGTTCGTCAGCGATAACGTGGGTGCCGACAGCCTCTTCGACCTGGCCCTCGGGGGCTTCCTTCTCGACCAGGGCTGGGCCGAACGCGTGACACTGCACCTGAAGGACCGCCCGTTCTTCGTGTCAGATGCCATGCCGGGGGACATTGAGCAGATGATCCGGAAGTTGCGCGGCTGCCCTTACGCGGGTCTAGCTGTCCTCGGGACACAACTCAGTGACGCCCTGGCTTCAGACAGCCTGTGCCTGGTCACTGACCCGTTCTGGAGCCGCAGTCTTTGCTTCGAGGACATGCCTGAGCCGCTGCGCGTGCAGGTGGGATCAGCGGATTTGATCTTCGTGAAGGGCGATGTGAACTACCGGCGCTTGCTGGGAGATCGCCAGTGGCCCCACACAACGCCGCTCGAATCCCTCTGCAAGCGGTTCCCGAGGCCCTTTGTCGCCCTCCGCACGCTAAAGGGCGAGATCATGGCCGGGCTCAAGCCAGGAGAAGCCGAGGACCTGGCAACTCTGGACCCAGAATGGCTTATCAACGGTAAGCGAGGCATCATCCATCTGGTGGAACGTGACGGAAACAGAGCGGTAGCGTGACGAGCCCCGGTGCGCACCTTGGGAGTCAGGCCACCACACTTCCGCGAGACACGTCAGTTACCCGACAGACGAAAGGACAACATAGATGAGCAAACCACTACAAGATCGGGTTGCCCTGGTCACTGGCGGTGCACAGGGCCTGGGCGAGGCGCTATGTCGCAGGCTTGCCGCCGAAGGAGCGCACATCGTTGTCGCTGACATCAATCTCGATGGTGCAGACGCGACAGCCTCAGCTATCGAGGCAGAGACGGGGCGCCGCGCAATCGCTGCCAGGACAGATGTCACCAACGAGGATGAGGTTGCAAGGGCGGTTGATCTGGCCGTTACAACGTTCGGACAGTTGGATATCTGCGTTGCTAATGCAGGCGTCCTGATCGCGGAGGCGATCGAGTCATTCCCGGCTGAGAAGTGGCGTCTTGTGATGAACGTCGATCTGTTCGGTTACTTCCTCACTGCAAAGCATGCCGCTCGAGTCATGATCCCGAAGCGCAGTGGCACGATTATCCAGATCAACTCAAAGTCCGGCAAGAAGGGCAGCTACAAGAACTCCGCCTATGCAGCTTCGAAGTTCGGTGGCATCGGCCTGACCCAGAGTCTCGCGCTGGAGCTGGCTGAGCACAAGATCCGCGTCAACGCGATCTGCCCCGGCAATCTCCTTGACTCTCCCCTCTGGGTCAACTCACTCTACTCACAATATGCCAAGAAATGGGGCATAACCGAGGCTGAGGTCCGACAACGTTACGTTGACCAGGTGCCGATGAAGCGCGGCTGCACCTACGACGATATCGCCAATGTCTTGGTCTTCCTGGCATCCGATCAGTCGAGCTATATGACGGGCCAGGCGATCAACGTCACAGGCGGTCAGCAGATGGACTGAGCAGACGCAGTCGGCACCCAGGCGAGCCTCTGGATCACAGCCGACACCAGCGCGACCTCACAGACCGAGAAAGTAAGTCCAATCAGCGTAGTGGTGCCAAACACTGCGCACCGACTGCGTTCGCGAAGGGTACTGCCTATGAATATACTCGGCATCAACTGGGGAGAACACGACAGCGCGGCCACCTTGTTGCAGGATGGGCATCTCGTCGCAGCGGTCGAAGAGGAGCGCCTGAGTCGGGTGAAGCACGCCCCGTTTGCCTTTCCTGCCCGCGCTGCACGCTGGTGCCTGGAGGTGGGAGGCGTAGAACCAGCTGATGTCGATGTCGTCGCCTACTCATTCTCGCCGACCGTAGGCTTGGGTCGCGGATTGCTCCACGCCATCCAGCACTTCCCGAGCGCAAACTTCGTGGCTCTGGCCGAGTTGGCACGCCGCACGTGGTACGTAGCCCCGCGGGCCTATGCGCATTACGAGCTTAAGATACCGGCTCGAACGCGTACTGTCTATGTGCCGCACCATCTCGCCCATGCTGCCAGCGCCTACTACCTGTCTCCCTTTGACCACGCCGCGGTGCTCGTCGTCGATGGCATGGGAGAATGGCCCGTTACCTCACTGTACGAGGGGCGGGGCAACGCACTCAGTTCTCTTGACACGGTTTCCTTTCCGCACTCGCTGGGCTTTTACTACTCAGCCTTCACGGAGTACCTGGGCTTCGATCCCTTCGACGGTGAGTACAAGGTCATGGGACTTGCCGCCTATGGTGAACCCCGCTTCGCCGAGCGGTTCCTCGAGATCCTACGATTGCCGGTAGGGCCACAGCACCGGCTTGACCTGCGCTTCTTCAACTTCCACCGTGATTACGGCCGAACATCGTGGTACAGCCCGTACATGGAAGAGGTGTTTGGGCCACGCTCAACAGCACCTGAAATGCCCGCACAGATCTACGCCGATCTGGCCGCGAGCGTCCAACAGCGCCTGGAGGATGCGATCCTCCACCTGGCTCGACATCTACACAGACGCACCGGCCTACCCGACCTCTGTATGGCAGGAGGAGTAGGCCTTAACAGTGTAGCCAATGGTAAGGTCGTCCAGCAGGGACCATTTGAGCGCGTTTTCATCCAGCCAGCTGCCAACGACGCCGGCTGCGCAGTGGGCGCGGCGTTGTACGTTCACCACGTGACAAATGGTGTCGAGGCGCGCGAGTCACTACGGGATGTCTACCTGGGACCCGAGTTTGGAGCGCACGAGATCGAAGCTCAACTGCACCTGAGCAAGATCGCCTACGAGACACTCGCCGACCCAGCTGCGACCGCGGCCAGGCTTGTGGCTGAGGGACAGATCGTAGGATGGTTTCAGGGCCGCATGGAGTTCGGGCCTCGCGCCCTGGGAAATCGCAGTATCCTGGCTGACCCACGTCGTGCCTCGATGAAGGAGCGCATCAACGCTGCTGTGAAATTCCGCGAGCCTTTCCGGCCATTTGCACCCTCTGTTCCTCTGGAGCACAGCGACACCTACTTCGAATCCGTGGGGGCCTCACCCTATATGCTCCGTGTGACGCCGGTCAAGCCTGGAATCGGGGAGCGCCTCCCCGCGATTACGCACGTCAATGGCACGGCCCGACTGCACACCGTGACCCGTGAGAGCAATCCTCTGTACTACGACCTGCTGGTTCGCCTCGGCGAACAGACAGGCGTGCCTGTGGTGCTGAACACATCGTTCAACGTGCGAGGGGAACCCATCGTCTGTACGCCGCGAGATGCGCTCGGCTGTTTCTTCAGCTCCGGGCTGGATGCACTCGTGATCGATCACTTTCTGATACGTAAGGATAGGGCTAGCCAAGACAGCTAGCCGGCATGCCAGACTAGACATCATCGACGAGAAGGGATAACACATCATGGCAGAAGGAGTCGCGTTGGACGTTGTGAGTTTCGGTGCCCGTGGCGATGGCATCACCGACGATACTGCGGCGTTTGAGGCCGCTCTTCAGGCTGCAGCGACGAAGGGTGAACGGGTCACCGTTCCGGCAGGCAGGTTCCGCATCGACGGAACCCTTTCCATCCCGGTCGGCGTGACCCTGGAAGGCGTCTGGGCAGGCCCACATACCTCTATGGTGGACCGGGGCACTGTGCTCTTGGCCTATGCAGGCCGTGACGACGAGGCGGCGCAGCCGTTTATCAGCCTCACCCACAATAGCACAATCAAGGGCGTGACAGTCTACTACCCTGAGCAACTCCCTACCGATATCCACCCCTACCCGTGGACGATCCAGGGACGTGGACAACACTACAATGTCATCGACGTGACGCTTGCCAACTCCTACAACGGCGTCGACTGTGGCACCTTTCACAACGAAGGACACCATTTGCGCAACGTCCTGGCTTGCTGCCTCCGCCGTGGTGTGTTGGTCGACCAATGCTCCGACATCGGACGCCTGGAGAACGTTCACATCCACAGTGTCTACTGGTGGCGGATCCACTATCCCGAAGGGCACCTCACACGTGAGGAGGTCGACGCCGTCAACACCTACACTCTGGAGAACCTGGAGGGGTTCATTATCGGACGCACCGACTGGGAGTACATCAGCAACTCGTTCGTCATCTGGGCCAAGGTTGGGTTCCGCTTCATCCACACCGACACGGCCTCAGGCGGTACTGGAAATGCGGTCATCACGCAGAGCGGGTCTGACATTGGGCCGCTCGCTGTGCTCGTGGAGGAAGTACAGTCTCACGCGGGCATAGCCTTCGAGAACTGCCAGTTCATGTCGGGATTTGAGGTCGCCCCACAGAACAGGGGACCGGTGAAACTCAGCAACTGCGGATTCTGGGGACGTGCGGGCGCAGGTTCACAGATGATCCTGGGCGGCGTAGGCTCCGTCTTCCTGACAGCCACGCATTTCAGTGCGTGGGATCAGGATCGCCAGGGGCTGCCTTGTATCGATGCTCGAGCGGGGAAGCTGATCCTCAGTGGTGTCGACTTCATGGACGCTGGCCCCGTCGGGCCACACGTCAACCTGGGAGAGGACGTGGTCTACGCAAGCATTACCGGCACATCCTGTGCCGACGGAGCGCTCCGCATCGCGAACCGAAGTAGTGGCGAACTCCAGATACTGGGAGCCTGGCAGAGCGTCGCCGAGTGAGGTAGCTGCCTTTGCCCATCTGGGCCGTGACCTCAGCGCGCGGCCCAGATGGGCTGGGCTGACCTCTAGCACCCAAGCTCAACACGTCCCGTACGGCAGTCACGACAGCGGATCGCGCAAGCGGCGGTGCTACGGCACCGCCGCTGTGGCAAGCACAGCGGTGCCAACTAGAAGCAAGCCTAGCAGCCCAACCGTGAGCAGGAAGAATAGCACCTTCTGAATCTCGAGGACCATCGCCGCCCCCTTCTTACGATAGATAACCCCTAACCCACTCTCTTACAGTATAGCACAGTTATGTCTGTTTTCGGTATAGATTGCGATGCGAAATAGCTACGGCCATTGACATCGTAATCCTGTCAGGATCTGACATAGTCTTGCTCTATGATCGTTTAGTAGTAGAATGTTTGTTCGATCACCCTGACAGGGACCGACGCGGTATCATGGCTCGGCTGATCGTCGGGTGGAGAGGGGATAGGCACCAGAGATGGAACCACAGCAGATCACGATACGCGGTGCACAACAACACAATCTGAAGCACATCGATGTGGCTCTCCCACGCAACAAGCTGGTTGTACTGACCGGTGTAAGTGGCAGCGGCAAGTCATCACTGGCGTTCGATACCATCTACGCTGAAGGACAGCGACGTTACGTGGAGAGTCTCTCGTCGTTCGTGAGGCAGTTCCTGCGTCAGGCCGAAAAGCCGAAAGTCGACTACATCGGAGGCCTGAGTCCTGCGATTGCGATCGAGCAGAAAGCCGTGAGCCGCAACCCACGATCAACGGTGGGCACAGTGACCGAGGTGATGGACTACCTGCGCATCCTCTTTGCACGAATTGGAGAGATGCACTGCCCCGTCTGCGGCCGCAAGGTCCAGCCACAGAGCGCACAGCAAATCGCCGACCAGATCTCGGGACTGGAAGCCGGCGCCAGACTGCAGATTCTTGCCCCAGTGGTGGCCAAACGCAAAGGCACCCATCGGGACCTGCTGGTGCAACTGCGCCGCGACGGTTACGTCCGGGCACGCATTGATGGCGTACCCGTCGAACTCGACGCCAGCATCAAGCTGGAAAAGACCAAGCAACATACCATTGAAGTCGTGGTCGATCGCCTCATAGTACCAAACGAACCCATTCCTGACTTCGCAACGCGCCTGATGGACTCGGTGGAGACAGCGCTCAAGGTCGGCGAAGGCAACCTTCTGGTCGAGGTCACGGGCGACGGCGAGCTGCTTTTCAGCGAGCACAATGCGTGTCCCCACTGTGGGATCAGCTTGCCGGAGCTCTCGCCCCAGCTCTTCAGCTTCAATTCACCGATCGGTATGTGCCCCGAGTGTAACGGCCTGGGCTCCAAGCTTGAGGTTGACCCGGCGCTGATCGTCCAGGATCCCACCCTATCGATCATGGACGGAGCGCTGCGGTGGTACGGCGACATCCGAAAGAAAAAGAGCAAGTGGCAGATCAGCCAGCTCACGTCCATCGCCCGGCACTACGGCGTCGACCTCGATCAACCCTGGCAGGAGCTTCCGGAGCACTTCCGGCACGTGTTGGTCCACGGATCAGGAGACGAGCGGGTCCACTTCGAGTTCCATGCGGAGGCTGATGATAGCTCGTGGTCCGGGAAAAGTTATCGCCCGGTCCAGGGGATCGTCCACCATATCAACCGGCTCTTCCACCAGACGCAGTCCGAGTACACGCGTAGGTGGTACCAGAGCTTCATGAGCGAGCAGCCTTGTTCGGTCTGTGGAGGGGCGCGGCTGAGGCCCGAGGCCCAGGGTGTGACGGTGGGAGGCAAGACACTCGTCCAGGTTGGGGCGATGACGATACGAGACGCACATGCTTGGGCCACCGGACTTGTTGCGGGCCTCGATAGCGAACAGCGTCAGATTGCTGAGGAGGTCCTCAAGGAGGTCCGCGATCGCTTGCAGTTCATGCTGAACGTCGGGCTGCACTATCTGACCCTCGATCGCTCGGCGCCCTCGCTGTCGGGAGGCGAATCCCAGCGCATCCGCCTGGCCAGCCAGATCGGCTGCGGCCTTGTGGGCGTGCTCTATATCCTCGATGAGCCCTCCATCGGTCTGCACGCTCGCGACAACCGCTCACTCCTCGATACGCTGATCGAGCTGCGCGACATGGGTAACACTGTGCTAGTTGTCGAGCACGACGCTGAGACCATGGAGACAGCCGACTGGATCATCGATCTCGGGCCAGGTGCTGGCGTTATGGGCGGCGAAATCGTTGCGGCTGGTACGCCGGAGATGATCCATTCCAATCCAGACTCGTTGACAGGGCAATACCTGAGTGGGGCGCGGGCCGTGACTAACCCAGCGGAGGAGCGCCGGAAACCGATCAACGGGAGTCTGATCTTACATGGCGCTGCGCTCCACAATCTGAAGGATGTCGATGCGCGCTTTCCGCTAGGTGTCCTGACCTGCGTTACGGGTGTCAGCGGCAGTGGCAAGAGCAGCCTCGTGGCCGAGACGCTCCATCCTGCGCTCGCGCGAGACCTGAATCGGGCGGATGCCAGACCTGGCCCCTTCGATCGGATGGAAGGGCTGGACCATCTGGACAAGGTGATCATGATCACCCAGGACCCGATTGGACGCACACCGCGCTCGAATCCGGCGACCTACATCGAGTTGTTCAATGACATCCGCGATGTCTTTGCCGCGACGCCTGAAGCGAAGATGCGAGGCTACGGGCCGGGGCGATTCAGCTTCAATGTGAAGGGCGGGCGCTGCGAAGAGTGCCGCGGCCATGGCAAGAAGCGCGTTCAGATGCACTTTCTGCCAGACATCTGGGTCACGTGTAAGGAATGTGGCGGGGCACGCTACAATCGGGAGACCCTGCAGATCCGGTTCAAAGGCAAGTCCATTGCCGACGTGCTTGATATGGATGTACAGGAGGCCCTGGTCTTCTTCGAGGCCCATCCCCAGATCCAACGCAAGCTGCAGACGCTACACGACGTGGGACTGGACTACGTGAAGTTGGGGCAGAGTGCCACCACGTTGAGCGGGGGAGAGGCCCAGCGCGTGAAGCTGGCCAAGGAACTAAGCCGGGTCGCGACCGGGCGCACGCTCTACATCCTTGACGAGCCGACCACGGGGCTGCACTTCGCCGACATCCAGAAGCTGCTCGATGTGCTTCACCGACTCACCGATGCCGGCAACACCGTCGTCGTCGTCGAACACAACCTCGACGTCATCAAGACAGCGGACTGGATAATCGATCTAGGTCCGGAGGGCGGAGACGCAGGCGGCTACATCATCGCCCAGGGCCCACCCGAGGTAATCGCCACCTGCGCCGCGAGCTACACGGGCCAGGCCCTCCGTCCGGTGCTGGCAGAGCCGCACGGCAAGATCTGGGACAACGAGGGATAGTCCTGACTCGTCACCCACTGCTTGTGGCGGCTCTTCAGGCAGCATCATCTCGCGCGGGAAGGTCACGACCACAACGGCTCCCCGTCGGCACGTACACCCTAGGCAGATGGACGATGGATATGAGCCAGTTGACTGCGGATTTGCCAAGGCCATCGCGGCGAGGAGAGATAGCGTGTAGATTTGTCAGGTGCCGAGTTTTGTGCAGATCGCTTGGCCCACATACGGTGTATGCCGCGCCACCCAGCCAGCCTACCTCGCAGGGCGTGCACATCACGCCTAGATGTAAGCGCGTAGCCAACAGCGAACGCATCGTACAGGAGCACCATGGGTACGAAGCCCCACAGCGCCCTCAATGGATAGTTCTTAGCGAGTAGCCATACCTTGTTGCGACCAAGATGGTAGCTCTTGAACGGAGATCCCTCGACGGCGGTCGCAGAGTGCCAATGAAGAACGCGTGCATCAGGCACTGACAAGCACCGCCATCCAAGTTTTCGCGCACGCCAAGCAAGGTCGACATCTTCCAGGTAAGCAAAGAAGTCCTCGTCGAACAAGCCGACCTCGTCAAGCATGGCTCGTCGATACAGCGCAGCTCCGCCAGAAGGGCCAAAAACCTCGAATGGTGAGACGTCCCCATGCAGATCGGGTTCTCCCCCTCGGCAATCCCAGGCAAATCCAGCGCGATCGACACAGATACCGACCCCGTCGATAATGCCGTCGCGATCAGCCAGCAACATCGTACTGGCAAGCATACCTACGTCAGGAACACTCTCTGCTACGCTCACTAGTGCCGAGAGCCATTCTGGTGAGGCCTCCGTATCATTGTTGAGCACCGCAACGAAGCGGCTGTCTATCGCCGAGATGCCCAGATTTACAGCAGCAGCGAAACCGCGGTTGGACTCGCTCCGAATCAGGCAGATCTCAGGGTAGGTGCGCTCAACATGATCCGGCGAGCCGTCAGTTGAGCCATTGTCCACTACAACAACTCGGAAGTCCCGGTACCGCTGGGCGCGCAGCGCTCGAAGGCACCGATCCAGAAGATGGTAACCATTCCAATGCGGTATGACGACAACAGTGTCAACCATAGCACGCTATACCTGGAATGCTACACCGAATCGCATATCCCACTCAGGCGCCTGCCTGTGCATCTGAGTAGATTGCGCCCAGCCGCATCACATGCTCTCGGACAGACATAGTTGGTGTAGTACTAGCGCCAGATACTTCACGAACTGCCGATGGGCGATCGGCAATCCGTTTCAGTACGTCTGCGAGCTCCTTCACGCTACCTGGTGTCACAAGCCAGCCGTTGATCCCAGGCCTGATGACCTCGGACAACGCCCCGACTGATGACGCAATCACCGCCTTGCCCCGTTGCAGTGCCTCGCGTGCGACAAAGGAGAAAGTCTCTTGCGCCAGAGAAGGAACGACCAGCACGTCTATGCCATCGTAGATCCGTTGTCTTTGCTCGGGCGCGAATGGACCCCGGAACCTAATCCGTACATCCGGCGCGGCTAGCAGCCGCAGGTATCTGGCGTACGAAGGTGCCACGTCAAGGCGTCCGTAGAGATCCAGGGATAGGTTTCGCGCTCTCGCGGTCTGCAAGAACGCTCTAAGCAGTACGTGCACCCCCTTGATGCGCACCATTGATCCCACATAAGCAATACGCAACGTATCACTGTGATGCTGCTTTGTGTCTGTGCACGGACCTAACGCCTCGGCATCTAGGCCCAAGGGTAGCACCTCGAATTTGCCCTCTGGGTAGCCGTTCCTGACATACATATCCTTGACAAACTGTGAGGGCGCCAGGACTCTGGAGGCCGTAAGAACTGCCTCTCTGAAAGCCTGATAGCGTTCCTGGAGCGCTTGTACTGATGGGTATACGTCAGGTACTGCACCGGGACCGCTCCATAGGAGATCACGTAGAGCTGCCCTGACGCGGAAAGGCAACAACGAACGCAGCGCGGTGATAAGCAATGTCCGTGCCTGCTGCAGAACTGTCCCGCGCGCTAGACACTTGTGACAATCTCCCCCTTGCAGGGGCCCTGGACACCTTCTTCCCCGCCAATCAAGGAGGTTAATCCGCTGGCACAGGGGCCAGAAATCGTGCAGAGTGTAGATGCTCGGAATGCCCGCTCGCGCTGTTACACGGGGCAGGGCTGAAGAGAGGGCAATGACGTGGTTGAAATGTACTACGGCGGGTCCAACCTCAGCCAGCAGTTCGCCATACAGCCTTTCCACCTCCGGATTGCGGTAGGTGGACGAAAACGTCATATGACGCTTGAAGTCATTAACCACACGCAGGACAGGCACACCGTCGACACAATCACGTATGACCTGTCCATCAGGAGAATCACTGCGGCGCTCCGCACAGATGACAGTTGGATGCATCCCAAGCCGAGAACATAGGTTTGCTACACTAGAGACGTAGACCTCTACGCCCCCGTAGGCCGTGGGAGGGTAACCATTGGCAACAAACAAGATCACGGCGATCTGGAACCAAGCAATACAATGGGCAGGAATACACTCGTGACGTCACGCACAACCCGAACGGAGAAAGGAACACTGAGCCCGTTCGCCATCACCAAGAAATCGTACGTTCCCAACTGCGTTGACGGGTAGCTCTGGACCGTTATGCCTCCTGTATCCCAAGGAGGCATTAGCGTCAGGCTACTTGGAGTCAGCTCCAGACTCTGAAGGCCTATGCCCTGCACGGCAACTGACAGCTCATCTACCAGCGCAACACCGGATACGGTGAAGTGGGCGGCCTCCCCGGGTTCTATCAACACGAGTCTTGGTTCCACCTGCAGCTGGTCTGCCAAAACACAGACGGTACCCGGAGGTGTTACTTCGCTAACAGATGGCAAGGTGTCGACGTAGGTCTCATTCGACACCAATGTCCGATAGGTACTGGTCCAGCTTGATAACGGCTGCACGCTTCCAAAGTCTGCCGTGGATGTCGTGATCCGGAAATCTGCTTGCCCACGTGTCGCGGACGCGTAGTCATTGAACCAAACAACTCCACGAACAAACGGGTACTGAGGTAGACTCTCGTACATGTCAATCATCCAGTTCGCCTTCGTCTGGAGCCCACCTGGTCCTTCGACACTCCCCACCTCGAGAAGCAACTGCGGTTTTGCATAGCGACAGGTGAAGTCACGCAGTACCTCATCATAGACCTCGGCAAAGGTGCGCCAAGGATCGCCCCAATTGTACCCGCTGAGGCCAACCCAGTCAACGTAAGCATCGCCAGGGTAGTAGTTGATGACATCGTTCCAGGCGTAAGTTGTGCTATCGTAAGGATGGCTCGCATAGTTCGGAGACCAGGCCCACTCCACGTTCGTAACAGCCTCGCTCTGAAACAGCCCGCGAATCCGCCGGTACGCTGCCACATACTGACCCGGATCGCTCCCATAGTGCCCAGGCCACCAAGGCATATCAGCGATGTTCATCTCGTGAGCAAAGCGTAGAATGAACCGCTCCTGGCGCGCACCTATGGCTCTTGCGAAACCTCTGATATAGGAATCGCAGTTACCTTGTGCGATGGCCCTTAGTGGACCTACCCCCCCATATGCCAGATTGCATCCGGTCGAAGATGGCAGTGGCTCCCACGTAAGAACTATCACCGGCATATCCGTGGCAGGAAGTTCCTCACGAAGTCGATCTACAAGAAAAGAATCAAACTCAGCCCAAGGCGTGAAATACATGATGATGCCAGCTTTTTTCGCTACAAGGCTGTTGAAGGCTGCCAGCTCCTGTCCATAGTGGTAGGTGGGTCGCAGATGGACGCCGTGCACTATCCCGCCCGCCGCCCCATTCTCGGCAGCATTCGTCGCTGAAGCAGGCCCGATCGTATGAGCACTGGCGCCGAACGTGAGCACTAGCGCTATTACGAGCTTCAGCGCACTTGGCAACGGACCTGTGTCCTTCCTAGTCCTCCACTCCCATACGCTGCCTTGCCTGTCTGTAGTCTTCATACCGTTCATAAACCTATTATACCATCTTCTTACAAAAAGGCAATGACTTTCCGGACGGGATCTCGAAAGAGGTAGTGGAATGGTGGCCGCCGATGCATTCTGGCAAGGGCTAGCTCTGACCAAAATCCACCTTTCGACAACAAACATCAGAGCCTGTAGCGACCTGTCTCAGCAGTGGGGGCGACCATCCGGGGCAAGCCTGAAGGCTCAACCGCGGCAGCTTTTGTCAATAGTCGGGTCATGTTTACCACCCATAGTCGGCTGATGTTTACCAGGCATTGCCGGACGCATGTTTACCACGAGCAGCGCCATGACGGGTGGATAAGGGATGCTACTCAGCAAGCGTGGGGAGGACCTCCTTTCTGCGGTGGCGTTGGCGGAAGCTGTCGCCGCGAATGGTCAAGGTGTGGGCGTGGTGGGTCAGGCGATCCAAGGCCGCGCTAGCCAGGAGGTCATTGCTGAAGACTTCCGCCCATTCCTC
>JAXDDP010000160.1:0-19736 GCA_034676785.1 Anaerolineae bacterium
CGGGCGCAATCTTTGAGACCAAGGCCGAACGGACGTATCAGTATCAGCCCTACTATCCAGTAACGGACTACGCCGATGAGGCATTCCGTGAAGGGCTGGTCGACCCTTCCGCACCGGTGCTGATGCCCCTGGCGAGGCCGCTCGATCTGGCCTTCGAGACACGTGGGAACCACGTCAACGAGGTACTGCTCCAGTACTCGGAGACCAGTGGGGTGCGACCATCTGACGCCGTTGAGGGCTTCAGCATCGAGCAGACCGAGCGCTGGGGACCGCTACCGGCCCTGGTGCTCGCCTCGAAGCGAGTATACGGCGCAGACGGCATTGCCCATGCTCGCTCGAATGTGATCGTGTCAGCTTCAACCGCGATGCTGGATGAGTTCGCTATCCAGAACACATCGCTTTCGAATAGCCAATACATCGTCAACCTACTCAACGCGCTCCTCGAACGCGATGACGTCGTCGTGATTCAGCCCAAGTCTCTTGCAGGTGCAACTCTGTCGGTCACGACAACCCAGGCCAGCACCCTCGGCATCCTCTTGGCAGGCGTGGTGCCTTTGGCCATCCTGGCGGCAGGCATCGGGATCTGGCTCGTCAGGAGGTACCAGTAACCGTGGCTCGCGAAGTGAGACTTGTGCTCATCGCGGCAGGCGTGGTGGCCTTCCTGGGCACGATATCATTACTCCTGTGGCTAAGCCCAGCAAAGGTCCAAGAGAGCGGCACCACGTTCAAAGCCCTCGAACCCGTCGATGTGCGACGCGTTCTCATCAGCAACGAAGTCGACACGCTGGACATCAGCTACACCGGGGAAGGATACCGAGTAGACGACATCCCCGCAGAGTTGGTCGACATGGACGAGTTCATCGACTTGTTGACCTCTTGCAGCAAGGTCCACGCCCAGCGCACCGTTGCGGAGGCCCCGCAGAACGTCGCGCTCTACGGCCTGGATGTCCCCACCGCTCGAGCAGAGATTACCTACGCCGATGGGAGCACCCTGACGTTGCACATCGGCGATACGGAACGCGTCACGGGTGACGTCTACGTCAGCATCGGGGACGATCCCGCAGTCTATCTGATGGAAGCGGAACGCTGCGCTGGCTTTCTCCTGCCCAAGAAAGCGTATGTGGAGGACCTGGTTACCCCCAGACTGGCGCTCTCGTCGCCACTTTCGGCTCTCCTCACGGTGACCTTGAGCGGGGGAGTGTTGGCAGAACCGGTCACGATCGAGGCGGTAGCCGCCGGGGACCCCGATCTTGCACGAGCAGCGTTGTCCTTTGGCGCGCCCACCCATATCCTGCGGGGTAAGGGCACCTACGAGCTGGACCAGACCTATGGCGTGGCGACGCTGGGTTCGCTCCTCGGCATCACTGCTACGGACATCGTGGGCTACGGACTCACGCCGGAACAGATCAACGCCTTCGGATTCGACCAGCCCACGATGAAGGTTGCCTTCGATCTCAAGAACGGGATTGACGCCCAGGTAGAGCACTACGACCTCGTCATCTTGCACAAGGACGATGCCTTCTACCTGACTTGCAATGACAACGGAGTGATCTATGCTGTGGAAGAACCGGCATTCCTGCACATTGAGTACAGCAAGCTGCTGGTACGCTGGTTCCTCTCACCGCTCTTGCTTGACGTGCGAGAGATCGAGCTGATCGTCGGAAGCGAGGTGCATACTTTCACCGTGACCGGCGAGACAAGTTCCGAGCAACAGGTCGCCTACAATGGAGAGCACTTTGACATCGAACGCTTTCGCGACCTCTATCGTCTCCTGACGAGTGCCGAACACGATGGTCGTCTGCTGGAGAACGTCGAGGTGACCGGCTCACCCCTCCTGAAGCTCACCTACCACTATAGGGATCAGCAGAAGCGGCCCGACACTATGGCACTGTACCCGGCAGATGCCCGAAGGCTGTATGTACAGATCAACGGGGTGACAGAACTGGCCATACGTGAGACGTACCTGGAGCGTGTGAACAGGGCAGTGGAAACGCTCTGGACGGACGAACCGATCGAGACTGAATGGTAGTGTGTGGGTATATAGGCTGAAAGGAGGTGCACATTCCAGGAATTGCGAACGATATGGGCCTCTTTAGTGGGGCGCTGAGCACTACAACCATAGGAGAAAGTGTAGAGATAACAGCACCATCCACGGCATAGCCGAAGCATACGTCGCGAGAAACTTAGCAGCCACACCACATCATCACCGGCGCGATCTGAACGTGACAGAGACAGATCAGCTGCCGACAAGGAGGTAGTACGAGATGAAGGTCGGTCTATACTCGATCTCTTGTTCTGGAACTTGGTTCAATGACAGGCCTGCGCTGACGGTGGAGGAGTTCATCGACACCGCCAAGAGGTACAACTACGAAGGTATTGAGATCGATCTCAAGCGTCCCCATGGCTCGCCTCTGGATCTGACAACCGAGCGCTGCAAACAGATCAGGGACTATGCCGCGGAGCGAGGCCTCGAGCTGTGTGCGATGTCGGCCAACAACAACTTTACATCGCCCGTCCCCGAGCACATTGAGAATGAACTACTGACGGTCAGAGAGCAGATCCGGCTGACCAAGGAGCTGGGTGCACCCGTATTGCGCCTCTTTGTGGCCTGGCGGGGCGTCACTTTCCGCAATGGCATTGCCACCTATGAGACGACGGCCAAGCACCACACCTACTACGACTCCACGGACTATGAGATCCGCCAGCGCGCCCTGAAGTGCTTCAAGGAGGCCGCAAAGTGGGCTGAGGACGCCGGCGTCATTCTGGCGCTGCAGAACCACCACCCGATCATCGAGAACTATCACGACATGCTCGATTTCATCGACTGGGTCGATTCCCCATACTTCAAGGCCTGCTTCGACGTGCCGTGCCTTGGGTGGACGCCAGGGATGCAGGACGATGCCTACGTCGCTCAGGCAGTGCGCGACGTGGGTGACCTCCAGGTCCATTCGCACGCCAACGCCGAGTTCGTTGAGAACGCGGATGGGTCGGTGACGATGGTCTCCTTCGACCGCAACATCCAGCCGGTGCTCACCAACTACCCGGTCTTCATCAAGACACTTAAGGAGATCGGCTACACGGGCTACATCTGCTACGAGTTCTGCCATATGCCTTTCCGCAACGGAAAGGTGTTGGGCTACGATGACTACATCGACGACCAGATTCGTCTGGCCCAGAAGTATTTCCGCGATCTGGTCGACAACGCCTGAGGTGTGATGCTCTGGCCATGCGCAACGCTGGAATACGCCAGTTGCGCAAGGTGACAGGGCATGTAGCATGCGGACTGCTACTCAGCTATCTCGCGTCACAAGGAGGAGTGCTATCGAAGTTCATGCTCGGACGAAGTTCATTGATCGTTGGAATCCAAGAGGAGGAATTGCAATGAAGTACCTGCCCGCTTTGCTGGTTGTCTGCTTGCTGGCCATAGCGACCCTTGGATGTGGTGGAGCCGCCGAAGGTCCTTCTGGCGACGGTACGGATGTCAAGCTCGCGTCCCACAATGCCGTGATCGAGGGCAATGCCTATCGCGTGCGCTATGAGCAGGATATCCAGGACGCCGCCAAGGCCGCCGCTGACGAAGGGTTCAATGTCTCCTATGCATCGTTTGTCTCGAACTGGGACCCTGCAACCGAGTCGCAGCAGATCGAGAACAGCATCAACGAGGGGTATGACATCATCCTGGTCAACCCCGTAGCCCCCACCGGCCTTGACCCGATCATCGAGAAGGCCCTGGATGCTGGCATCACCTACATCAATGTCGACTGCGAGTACTACTCGGACAAGATCCTCAACGTCGCAACCGACCAGGACTACCTCGGTTACAAGACCGCGACGTACGCCGGTGAGGTACTGGGCCGTGGCGCGAAGGTCGTCATGATCGCTGCGCTCGAAGGCAACGCCGCGAATACCTACCGCCAGGAAGGTTTCATGAGAGGGATCGAGGAGCAGGGGCTGGAGGTTGTGGGCACCTATAACCACGACTGGAACTCGGTCAAGACCCAGCAGGTGATGACCGAGATCCTCAACTCCGGCATCGAGTTCGATGGTGTTCTCACCTCCCAGGGCGGCGAGAACGTCCTTGCTGCCTACGAGGCAGTGGGAGCCCAGTGGCCAAAGTTCATCGGCTTCTCGGACAGTGGCGAGTACATGCAGGGAATGCTCGAGATCAACAAGGATAGCGAGGTCCTGCCGTACATCGTCGTCTCCAACCCGCCCGGTGTGGGTGGCTCGGCCCTGAACTTCGGCTTGAACCTCCTCCAGGGCAAGGAACTCAAGGACGGTATCTACGACCGACCGGAGTACAACAGCATCTACCTTAAGTCCAAGGTCTGGTACACCTATGAGAACCAAGAGGAGTACCGCGAGATGGCTGAGGGGATGCAGCCCGGCGACGTGATCTCCTACTGGCTCACCATGGATGAGATCGCTGAGGAGTACTTCAAGTAATCAGCACGCCTAGTGCCTAGATAAGCAGATGTTCTGGGTTCGTAGGTGCGACTTCGGTCGTTTCGGTTCCGCAGCAGGCGCGCCCAGCAGACTGGGCGGTCGCAGAACCGATGAATCGGTTACTACGAACCGACCTAACGGAACACCAGGCGTCTGACAGGACGTGAACTGGGTTGGTCGGTGGGATCTAGCCACCGGCCAACCCAGCTGGACTCCGGCGAAGAACATAGGATCGCTCAAAGCTCCAGAGCATGCCAATCGAATGAGGAGTGGTCGCCTGTGTTTGAAATGCACGATATCGACAAGCGGTATGACGCCGTCGTAGCCTGCAAAGGGGCCTCACTGCAGGTGCAGCCGGGCGAGATCCGGGCACTTCTGGGCTCGAATGGGTCTGGCAAATCCACGATGGTCAAGATCCTTGCTGGCACGGTCAAGCCCAATGGCGGCGAGGTTCTGATCGACGGCGTGCCGGTGACCATCCACTCAGGATGGGATGCCCGTAACCTTGGCGTCGCAACGGCGTTCCAGGATCTGAGTCTGATCCCCACCATGACGGTCCTGGACAACATCCTCCTTGGGGTTGAGCCCGAGGGCAAGTGGGGCATGGTCGACAAGGCAAAGGCCCTGAGCGAGGTCGTAGCCCTGCTTGAGCGCTTTCACATCGACTGCGACCCCGAAGCCTATGTGCAGACGCTGATGCCATCGGTGCAGAGCCTGGTCGAGGTGGCCAAGGCAGTCTATCAGAAGCCACGTCTGCTGCTCCTCGATGAGGTCACCGCCGCATTGCACCGCGATGAGGTCGAGCTGATCTTTGAGGTGCTGCGTGACCTTAAGGCTAAGGGCACCGCGATCATCTATGTGACCCACCGGATGAACGAGATCTTCGAGATCTGCGATACAGCCACGATCATGCGCAGCGGCGAGACCGTGGCACACGTGGCTACCAGCGAGGTAACACTCGACGAAATCGTGTATCACATGACCGGCCAACGGCCTGAAGCGACCAGTCCCCATGAGGCCGAGGTTGCCCACGGAGACGGGAATGCCCTCGTCCTGGAAGTGGAGCACCTGGCTCTCTTCCCCAAGGTCCGTGACGTCTCGCTCAAGGCCTACAAGGGTGAGGTAGTGGGGATTGGCGGCCTGGAAGGCCAGGGACAACCCGAGTTCATCCGTGCAGTTCTCGGCATGATGCACCCCGACGACGGACGGATCATCTATCAGGGCGAGGAGGTGCACTTTAGTTCACCTTCGGACGCCGTCTATCACAACATCGGGTTCATCTCCGGCGAGCGTAACCGGGAGGCGATGTTCCCCGACCGCTCCGTGGGAGAAAACATCTTCGCAGGCCGCGCCGCCAAGGGTCCGCTGTTCAAGTTCTTGACCGAGAGGACAGTGCGCAATTTCGCCCAGGATGCCATCGATAAGTACAACGTGGTCGTGGGCTCAATCCAGCATCCCGCCAGCTCCCTCTCCGGTGGCAATCAGCAGAAGTTGGTCATCGCACGCTGGATCGCGATGAACCCGACGATGTTGCTGCTGGACGACCCGACCAAGGGCGTGGACATTCATTCGCGCCGCGAGATCCACAAGATCCTGCGGCAGTCTGCTGATGAGGGTATGACCGTCATCATCTCATCCAGCGAGAACGACGAACTATTGGAGATCGCGGATCGGATTTATCTCTTCTACGAAGGCCGCGTGAGTGGGGTTCTCTCCGGCGCTTCCAAGACGCCGGAACGACTGGTAGCGGCGATGATGGGCCTGACACGGGAGCAGAACGGCGTCGCAAAGGAGATAGTGTAAGTATGATCGACCTCAAACGGGCATTTGCGCGCTTCCGGCGTTCACCCGCTTTCGCCGGGTTCACCCTGTTCTTGTTTGTGGTCATTCTCACCATACTGGTTCAGGGACCGGGACAGTTCTTCAGCGTCAGGAACATCAACACGCTGTTCTCCAAGAACATGCCACTGCTGCTCACGACCATGGCGACGGCAGTGCTGCTCATCTCCGGGACTCTGGACATTGCTATCGGGATTCAGCTCGCGTTGGTCAATGTGGTGTCCATCATGGTGGCCCAGGAGTGGGGTGTATCCCTGTTGGTGGGATTCGCGCTGGGCATGCTGGCATCCCTGGCTGCATCGGTGCTATGCTGGTTCTTCGTCTCCGTCTTGCGTCTACCCGCGATGCTGGCGAGTTTTTCGCTGATCTACATCGTGCGGGGGGTCAACGTCCTGATCATGCCCAATCCTCAGGGCAGGATCGCCGAGGTCTTTTACAAGACCTACGATTCGCGGATCCTGGGTTTCATCCCCTTCTCAGCGCTTTTCCTGATATTCGTCCTGGGCATCTGGGCCTTCTTGATGCGGACCAGGTTCGGTCGGAGCATCTATGCCGTGGGCGGCAACCCGCGCAACGCATTTGCTGCCGGCATCAACCCCGTCAAGGTTCAACTCCAGGCCTTCCTGATCAAGGGCTTCATCACCGGCCTCGCCGGGATCTGCCTCACCCTGATGACGGCGTCGGGAAACCCGTTGCAAGCCGAGGCCTACGGCTTGCGCTCCTTGTCGGCTTGCATCATCGGGGGCCTGGGATTTGGCGGTTGGGGCTCGATGGCGAGCGCTGTCTACGGTGCAGGCTTCCTCGTTCTGATTCAGAGCGCGGTCTACTATTTCTTCGACCTGCTGTTCCGGCTGATCCCTGGTCTGACGGTCACCTCCTATTGGCAGAACCTTGTTTCCGACGTGATCATCTTCCTGGGACTCCTCATGACGATCGTCACAGCGAAAGAACAGCGCGAAGCGCTCAAGCAGGGATTCGTGAAGCAGTTCAAGGGGGGCGAGCGTGTTACTCAATAAGGGGCAAGGAAATATGACCCTGGGTCAGCAAATCCGGGTGTTCGTCCAGAGCAGCCCGGCGCGGATGGCAGTCATCATCTCCGTGTTGCTCTTCGCGGCAACCGTCGCCATCAACCCGAAGTCGTTGAACCTGAACTCGTTCAGCTCTATCCTGCTGCTCACCCTATTGCTGAGCTTCGCCTCGGCGGGCCAGACTATGGTCCTCATCGGCGGGGGATTGGACTTCACGGTCGGAGCTGTCATGTCGTCGGCGGCCATCCTGACAACCTATGTCATGGGGGGACAGGACGGGAAGTTCCTTATGGTCTTTGGCCTCGCGATGGTGATGGGCGCCGCGGTTGGACTTCTCAACGGATTCTGTTCTGTCAAGATCGAGCTCCCCCCCATGATCGTGACCATGGCGATCAGTAACGTCTTGACACGGTTGTCCTACGTGCTCACGGCGGGGACCTTCAGTGGCTATGCTGGCCCGAGTTTCGTCGAGTCGGTCATCGGCAAGGTCTTTGGCTTCCTGCCGAAGCTGACGTTGTACGCCCTCGTCTTGATCCCACTGGTCTTCTTCCTGCTCAACCGCTCTCGATTCGGCAAGCAACTGTTTCTGATGGGCAACAACCCGACGGCTGCGCAACTCACTGGCGTGAACGTCAACAAGATCCGCATCCTGATGTACGTGTTCTCGGCGATGCTGGCTGCCTTTGCCGGTATGCTGGGAGCAGCCTACATGAAAACTGCACGCTGCCAGATCTTCGATGACTATGCCTTCAATTCGCTCGTCGCCGTCATCGTAGGGGGCACAGCCTTCACCGGCGGTATTGGATCCTTTGCCGGCAGTATGGCTGGGGCGCTTCTGATGACGGTGTTGAGCAATGGGCTCACGGTACTTGCGCTAAGTCAGCCCGTGCGCAACCTGGTACAAGGCGTCGTGATGGTCTTGCTGCTGATCATGTACAACCGTGCGAGGGCCGTGCGCCAATAGACAGTGCAGGATGGGAACTCGACTCAGCCAATCGGCTGAGTCGAGTTGGTATAGGGGCCCGGCCCACATCGATTCGAAAACGCCTTGGGCTACTCCGTCATGGCTGTACGCAGAGGAAGGAGAGGCGGACAATGGCGACACGCGTGCGAATGGCTCTGGTTGGATGTGGATATGCGGCGCGGACGCACTTGCACAGCATCCTGCTGCAGATCGACACCACAGAAGTTGTCGTGCTGTGCGACCCTTCCCCCGATGCGCTCGCGGAGACCGCCAGCATCTTCGAAGAAGCGAACGTGGCAGTGCCCCCCCATGAGCCGAACCTGGACGCCGTGCTTCGTGACTATGCTCCGGACGCCGTGCTGATTACCACCCCACACGCCTACCACTGCCCCCAGGCCATTGCCTGCCTGGAAGCCGGAGCGGACGTCCTGATCGAGAAGCCGATGGTGATGAACGCCCAGGAAGCCCATGCGCTCATCGACGTACGCGAGCGGACCGGTGGGCTTATCGTGGTCGCATTTAACGGCAGCCTGTCGCCCGAGATTCGTGAGGCTGTCCGCATGTTGCGCTCCGGTGAGCTGGGTAAGTTGCTCAGCATCAGCGCCACGTGTTGGCAGTTGTGGGGATCGCGGACAGCAGGCACGTGGAGGCAGATTCCGGCTCTCTCCGGCGGCGGCTTCCTGTTTGACACCGGCGCGCACATGCTCAACACGGTAGCAGATCTTGCGGGTGAGGAGTTCACCGAGGTCGCCGCCTGGACGGACAACCGCGATCGCCCGGTTGAAACGCTGGCCGTGGCGATCGGCAGGCTTAAGAGCGGCGCGATGGTCTCCCTGCACAGTTGTGGCGAGACCATCGGCTATAGCGCATCCGACATCCGGATCTTCTGCAGCAACGGCATCCTCAGGACCGGTGCCTGGGGCCGGTGGTTGGAGGTCCAGCGCGACGCCGAGTCGGGTCTCGTCGCCGTGCAGGTACCCCCGTCGCGGGGCCCCTGGGAGCAGTTCCTGCTCGTGCGGAATGGCGTGATCCCTAACCCCAGCCCACCTGAGGTGGGCCTGCGCATGATCCATCTGTACGATGCGATCAAGGCATCCGCCGCTCAGGGCGGTGTGCCAGTGGCGCTCACGTAGATCTGCGTAGCGAAGTGCCCTTGGCTATCTGGTGACCCAGAGCCCTGTGAGTCCGGGCTGCCAGAGCCACGTGTGTCCGGAGCTACTGCGCTCAAGGCGACACGCAAATCCATCAGAGGCGTATACCGGAGTCATCGCGCTGGCGACCACCTCGTAGAGCGTATTCCCCGCGCAGGCCCACCCCTTGCCCTGCTGATCCAGCGCCAGGTCCACCCATGCGGCCTCGCTCCCGCTCTGGCTGAGGTCCAGATGGGTCCAGGACCCCTCGCGGACGTGGAACAACTGGAAGAGCCCCACATCGCAGCTCGCGCCACCACATGGCGCCATCGTAACCCAGACTTCACCATCACCCCCGAGAACCAGGTCAACGATGTAGCCCCACCTCGTGTCCTGCGGAAGAGCAACATCAGGATGCACGAATTCCTCCCAGCCCTGTCCTGGCGTATAGCGCCACAGATCACCGTTGATGCCCAACCAGATACGGCCTGCGCCATCGACCTCAATGGCCTCGACGCAGCCGGAACCAACGACAGACGAAGTCTGCCCCTCCCACGCGGTGCCGTTGTACCATCGTGCGCCCAGGCCCATAGGACCAGGTCCGCCCCATGTGCAGTCAGTCACCCATACATCGCCGACGCTGTCGATCGCCACATCCCTGAGTCGGGGCTCGATCCCCATATCTACCATCTCGGCGGTCGGCGCGAACCCGGCTTCGGTAGATGGAAAGACGCGCCAGACCTCCCCATCGAAGACCCGGACGTCATGACTCGTCACCAGCCAGCTCCAACCACGCCCGTCGGTGATGAGCCGGTCGTTCACTGTCGCGTAAGGTCGTGCCTGTGAGATGCGTCCAGCTGCGGACCACCCTGACTCGATTCCCATCGTCCGCGATGCAGAGCCGCTCCAGACGGTCACCCGGTCGCCCGACTCGTCGGCAGTCCATGCCCGCGAGGCAGCATCGAAACCCAGCATAGTGGCTTGTGCACCCCCCAGCTGAGCCCACGATCCAGCCCGAAGGACACTCAGACCGGCATCGGTACTCAACCAGAGTGCAGCGTCGGGCGCGGACCGTACGTCAAAAACAGCGACCTCGGGGGCCGCTGGCGAGACAACGGCAAAAGGGCCATACACCCCCATGGGTTCGGGGGTCTCAGTATCGGGCGGCTTAATGGTCGGTGTGGGCGGCACGGAGGTGGCTGTCGCCGTCGGCGCGGGATGGGGCGTTGCGGCAACTTCCGTGGGCTCTACACTTGATCCCGGAACGAGGGACTCGATGACACGGCAACCCAGACTGATGAATGCGAGCAGGACCAAGACAGTTCGAATGACGCGACCCTCCCAATCTGTCTTCATGCGCACCTCCTGCACCGTTCAACGAATCGGAAAGCGTAGGCTACAACCCTAGATTGATCAGGGCAGGGCCTCCGCTCTCAGCCTGTACGGCTGTCCCGTCAGCAGTCACCATCAGGGAGCCTCCCTCGGCCCCCAGATCCCACAGCGCCCCTGACAGGAAGACGTTGGTTGCCGCTCGTGCGCCGCTGCCGGCCATCCGCCCAGCTAGCGCATACTTCTTCCACGCCTGGGCCTCGGTGAGCCTGCCGACGTCTGCCGGGTCGACATCATTGGGAGCCGGCGCGCCGTCATAGCCTCGCCAGGGACGATCCCAGGCGCCCGCCGTGGCGATGTACGAGGGCACCGCAACGAGCGCCACACCCAACGCCTCCAGGCGCCGGTACGACGCCGGGTACCACGAATCGGCGCAGATCAGCACACCTAGCCGCCCCGCGGGCGTCTCAAAGGCGGGCAGGTCCTCGACACTTCCGGGCGTCATAAAGGACAACTCGCTGCCGATGGGGAAGGCCTTGCGGACCAGATCCGGATAGGCGCGCCCGTCCGGTCCGAAGACGGCGGTAGTACCGTAAAGAGGGCCATCCCCTGCCGTAACACCTCCGTCGACTACCTCGGGTGAGGGCAACACCGTCGAGCCCGCGACCATCGTGACCGCATACTCCCGGGCCAATCCAGAAAAAACAGCCTGGTAGTGGTGAGCCATCGCCTGTGCCCGGGTCCGGAAGATCGCTCCGGCAAGTCGATCCTGTTCTGGGGTCACGAGAAACGCACGTAGCAGGCCAGGGAAGTGCCGGAGCGCCAGCGCCCGCATCGCCCCGCTGAGGGTCCGTGCACGTATGGCCGCTGCAGCCGTTTCCGTCACGGCGAGCCACGTGCCGATGTATTCCGGCCACACAACGATAGTCCGGGGGCCAAGCCATCCGTGGCCCGAGGCGATCTCCAGGTAGCTCGCCAGCTTGTCGCGGAGCGAAGACTGTGAAGCGTAGTCAGCCGCGACCATCCACGGCTGAACGCCCAGAAGGTTACCGCAGCCCGCGTCCTGACCCGACTCGAGCAGCGAAACCGCCATGTTACGGCTCGGGAACCCTGGGAGCGAATGCCGTGACGCCTCCCATCTCGAACTCCACACCCGCATCCTGCAGAGCCTGGGTCAATGCCCGGGTAACGCGGTCGCGCAGCGACGCCGCTTCAGCCTGGACCCGTGCGTTGACGAGCAACGCAACGGGTCCAGAGGGCAAATCCGGAACATGCGCCTCCCAACCCGGCTCGTCCAACGACGTGAAGCTCACCTTGGTCACGGTGCTCCCCGCAGTGATGAGAACCTTGACGTGAGCAAGCGGCTCACGCGCGCGGCGCAGGCTATCCAGAAGCGCCCCGACCACCTGAAGCACGATCTCCCGCCCAAGGCCATCCGCAGGCACAAAGGTCAAGCGCTCATCCAACCAGGCCAGCTCGGCCGAACCCGCCACATAAGGTCCGTAGTCAAGTTGGAGGGGCGCAGGCAGGAGGCTCACCGACTCAAGGGCCTCCAACCAGGGAGCGACCCCCGCGGGCGTCAGCGAACTCTGAAGGAGTACCCGGGCCGCGGGGTAGTGTTGGCGAGCCAGCTCGGCCAGCATAGCCCCATCTTCACGCGCCAAAAGATCTGACTTGTTGATCACCAGGACCCCGGCCTCCTCGAGTTGGTGATCGAAGATGTAGCACACATTCTCGCTGAACGGCATCGGCAGGCCCAGGAGGCGTCGCCGGAGTAACCTTCCATCGACAAACACGGAATACGTGATATGGCGGTCAACGCTATCGGTAAGGGTTGCCAATGGTGTGAGCACAGGCCCGACGAGGTCGACACACGATCCGACGGACTCGGCGAACAGCACGTCGGGTTGAGCATCACGCTCCAGCGCCTCGATGCGATCCTGGAAGTCACCGTAGTGGCACCGGAAGCAGCCGCCGGGGACCTCTGTGGTGGCTACGCCCGTACTTCCGATGAATGCCGTGTCGACGAGAAAGCGACCTTTGTCATTGGTGATGACACCTACGCGTCGCCCGGCGGCAATGAGCGTTCGCAGCGCACTGATGATGGCCGTGGTCTTGCCGCTGCCAAGGAACCCACCCACCACGTGAAGATCCATTACCATCCTCCTTGAGTCCCATGCCGCCTCTCCGAGGCGACATCACCCGGATTATACGTACGATTGCCCGGCCAGGCGACTGCTGGAGCCATCGCACTGCAGCGTCGTTCTGGATGGCTGCTGCGTCCAACCGCACCAGGACGAAGAACCATGCGTCACCAAGCGTACCGGCATGCGCAGGGCAAGCGCTTCACCGCAGACAGGGTCATGGCTATTCCACGGTCACGCTCTTTGCCAGGTTCCGTGGCTGATCGACATCGGCACCCCGACGAACGGCAATAGCGTAGGCCAGCCACTGGAGCGGGATAACGTTGAGGACTGGAGCAAGGAAGGGCGGCGCCTCTGGAACTTCCAGAACGTAATCAGCCTTGCTGCGGGCGAGCGTGTCTCCCTCCTGCACGAGGCCAATGACAATCCCACCGCGTGCCTTGACCTGTTCGATCTGGCTGATCATCTTGTCATAGACATGGTCCTGCGTCGCGATGGTCACCACGGGCATCGTCTGGTCGATGAGCGCAATCGGGCCGTGCTTCATCTCCCCCGCCGGATAGCCCTCGGCATGGATGTAGGAGATCTCCTTGAGCTTGAGTGCACCCTCGAGCGCGATCGGGTAGTTGATGCCGCGACCCAGATAGAGGAAGTGCTCGCGCCGGTAGAACGCCTCAACGAGCTCATCGTAGCGGTCGCTCTGCTCAGAAACACGACCGACGAGATCCGGCAGGCGCGCCAATGCGTCAACGGCGTTACGCAGGCCCGTCCCCGCCAACACCCCACGTTTCTCACCCAAGGCGACCGCCAGCAAGTAGAGGTCAACAAGGCTCGTAGTGAAAGCCTTGGTCGAGGCCACCCCGATCTCCGGGCCTGCGTGCATCAGGATATACCCGTCGGCAATGCGTTGCGCCTGACTGCCCAGGACGTTGACGATCGTCCACAGCCGCGCTCCCTGTTCGCGTCCCTCGGCCATCGCAGCAAGGGTGTCCACCGTCTCGCCGGACTGCGTCATGGCCAGCACCGCCGTATCCGGACCGATCATGGGGTTGCGGTAGCGGAATTCGGAGGCGTAGTCGATCTCGACCGGAATGCGGGCCAGGTTCTCCAGCATGAACTTCCCGATCAGGCCGGCGTGGTACGAGGTGCCACAGGCGGCGATAATGACCTTCTGCAAGGACCGCGCCTCCGTGTCCGTGAGCGGCAGAGTCTCGAGCTCAACACGCGAGAGGTTGAAGTTGGCGCGACCCCGAATGGTGTCTGTGATAGCGCGTGGCTGCTCCGAGATCTCCTTCTGCATAAAGTGACGGTAGGTTCCCTTTTCCGCAGCCACAGGATCCCAGGGGATATTGTAGAGCCGTGGAGTAACGGGAACGCTGTCCATGGTGAAGATCTGCACCCCATCGCGGGTAACGCGCGCCGTCTGACGGTGTTCCAGAAAGAGCACCTCGCGCGTATGCTCCAGTATGGCGGGGATATCCGAGGCAACGAAAGTCTCCTCCTGGCCCACGCCGATGACGATACCGCCGGCATTGCCCAGCCGTGCCGCCACAAGACAATCCGGCGAGTCGGGGCTGATGAAGACGAAGGAGCTAGCCCCTTGAATGCGCGGCAGTACGCGCTGAACCGCAGCCAGCAGATCGACCCCTGGCTCCAGCTCGCGCTCGACCAGGTGTGCCACGACCTCGCTGTCGGTCTCTGATGCGAGAATCACCCCGGCAGAGGCCAACTCCTGCCGAAGCGTGGCGTAGTTCTCGATGATGCCGTTGTGAACAACGGCGACCCGGCTTCGTGCACCCACGTGCGGATGGGCATTCTGCTCCGTCACACCACCGTGCGTAGCCCACCGCGTGTGCCCGATAGCAATCTGACATCCGAGGCAGGTGGGGCCCAGTTTCTCTTCCAGGTTGCGCAGCTTCCCAACCGCGCGCTCGACGCTGATGTCGCCGTTCTCATACAGCACAGCAATGCCCGCGGAGTCATACCCACGGTACTCGAGTCGCCTCAGACCGCCAATGACCACGGATGCTGCATCTCGGGATCCGATGTAGCCGACAATGCCACACATAGATTGCCTCCTCTAGTAGGTCGCCAGACGTTGGATAGGGATGATGAAACGTACGCCCCCGTGATGTATCGCGACAGACGTCGTCAACGCTACGGATGCTGGTAGGCAGACGCAGAGATAGGATGGCTCCAGTCCCTTACGCTACGAACATTGGCTACACGCGGGTCGCACAGACTTGCCCACCGGAGGCCGGTGGCTGCCCTGCTATGTGCTTTGTCCCGGCAGTTGCCCACCGGATTTGTCACAGAGCTTAGCTGGGGGAAATAGGGGAGGGCAGATATCCCCTGACGGTTACCCGCCGACAGGCACAAATAGCGTTTGTGCCCTGTTCGATAGACCGTCTCCTCGTCATCCCTGAGGCCAAGGTGAGGCCTGTGGGATCTGGCGCTGTTTCCCCGAGTCACTCACACTGGATCATTCCATAGGCCCTCCCAATAAATAAGTAGATACACTTCTCTATAATACATCCATAGCCGCAAAAAGCAAGCGCCAATCCGGGCAGGATATCACAATTGAACGATCTCCATCTGTTTAATTTTGCCTACCCCGCCATCTTGTGCTACAATCCGGGAAAGAGTCCATAAGCAGAAAGGAACAGTCGATGCAGGTCTTCAAACTGACCTCAGGCTATGACATGCCCGCGCTAGGGCTCGGCACCTGGCAGCTCAGGGGCGAGATATGTACTAGCGCGGTTCGCACGGCGCTGGATCTGGGATACGCCCATCTGGACACCGCCGAGGCCTATCGCAACCACGAGGCAATCCGCGCCGCGCTGAAGGGGTATGATCGCGATAGGATCTTCATCACGTCGAAGATCCCACCCAGCGAGCTGCGTCACGACGACGTCTTGGCAATGGGTAATCGCGCTCTGAAGGAGTTGGGGGTTGAGTATCTCGACCTATTGCTGATCCACTGGCCCAACGAAGAGATCCCCATCGCGGAGACGCTGGGCGCGATGGCACTGCTCGTGAAGCAGGGCAAGGTACGCAGCATCGGCGTGAGCAACTTCATGGTCCCCCACCTGGAGGAAGCACTCGCGGTCACCGAGGTGCCCATCACGGTGGACCAGGTGAAGTTCCACCCCTACCACAACCAGCGTGCCCTGCTCGAGTACTGCAAGGCACACGACATCGTCGTGACCTCGTACTCGTCCTTCGGAAACGGATCGCTGATTGGCGACCAGGCGCTCAAGCGCATCGCCGACAAGGTCGGTAAAAGCATGCCCCAGGTCGTGCTCAGGTGGTTGCTGATGAAGGGCGTCGTCGTCATCCCAAAGTCCGCCAATCCGGCGCACATCAAGGCGAACATGGACGTCTTCGACTGGGAGCTGGACGCAGAGGACTTCGCCGCGATCGACGCGCTGAGCGAGTGAGCGAATAGGCGAGAAAGCGAAGACAGCATCAGAGAATCAGCGAATGAAGAATCGGAGAAAGGTGCCCTCTCTCCGATTCTCTCATTCTTTCATTCTGTGATTCCCGATTCTCGACTCCCCTACTCCCCCCTCCGCGGCACGATGCAGATAAACTCAAACGAGGGTGCGTCGGCATTCTCGAAGTGGTGAACCTCGTTGCTGGGCACGAAGACGAAGTCCCCGGCCTGCAGGGGCGTCCGGTTGCCGCCGCCATCAACGGCGAAACCGGCGCCCACCTCGATCTTGACCAGGTGGGGCCAGTCGTGCGCGTGATGCGGGCTCGAGCCGCCGGGCGCCAGCCGGAAGTAGCGCAACACGATCTCGTTCGACCCATCATCAGGGCCAATCACCACCTGCTTCTTCACGCCCTCGTAGCCTGTTGTGGGGGCGAAGGGTACGTCATGTAGAGTCTTGATAACCATGGCAGTCTCCTGGATAGGTATGGTTCCTACCCTGGCCAGTATAGATCAACTCTGGTCATCACGTAGACCTGAGAGTATGGAAAACGGCCGGAAGGCAGGTATACTGGAAACTATGGAGACACGAGTATGACAACACTGACCCTGACCACGGCGAAGGAACGCCCTCTGCGGCCGCTGGTGGAAGCGGCGCTCGAGAACCAGCTGCGGCTCCTGCAAGCAGGCATTGATCGCGCACAGGAGCGTCTGCACACATTCGAGTCCGAGCACGGTCTCTCATCAGAGTCATTCATCCAGCGGTATGAGAACGACGAGTACCTGGAGACGCTCAACTATGATGAGTGGATCGGGGAATACCGGCTGCTGATGCGGCTCAAGGACAAGGCCGAGACACTGCGGGACATCCACATTGCTGATTGAGCGCTACTTTGAGTTCCTGCAGGCCGCGGTCGTTGCCTGTCCTTTAGTGCAGACGTTTCGCCTGGCCTACGATAAGCGCGGAACCTATGAGGGTTTCATCCGCGGCGAGATTCACTTTCCCGACGGATCGACACTGCACATTCGGGAGTTCGTGGATACTGAGCAGGGCGTGGACCGGCTAACCTACGTCTATCAGTACCTGGATCCGGCACTGAACCTGGTCTTCCGTTACGATAACACCGGGCACCATCGACGCCTCGGCCTGGCCTCGTATCCTGATCACAAGCACGACGGTAGCGAGAGCAGCGTTGTGTCGTCGATGGCGCCCGGTCTGGCGGATGTCCTCAGGGAGATCCAGGGCCTCATCACGCCCACAACCTGAACGACGTGAACCGTATCGCCGTGCCCTCCGGGTAGGCACCGTGGTAGATGGTGCGATCGATCGTGCCGATGGCAAAAACACCTACGTGCGTCACATCATCCCGCACGAACGTCGTGTGCCCGACGATGAACCACTGGTGACCGTTCAGGCTACACAGGGCTTTGGCACTCTCTCCGTCGAGCTCAAGGCGCAGAAGGATGGGCCACGCCGGCGGCGACTCCCCCTGTCCGCCACCCGGCATCCGCACACGTCCGACGAGGTCGAACTGACCCTCAACCCACGCCCTCAGGAGGACCTCGCGCTGTCCTAATCTGCCCAGCTCCAGCAAGAGGTAGTTAGTCTTGTCCTTCCAGAGGACCAGTCCGCCAATGCCGGGGCGATCGCCCAGTGCCGGCGCGACCGCGACCTGCGCGATCTCATCGCTACCCGGGCTGGGCAGATGGCGCAACAGACGAGGTGCACTGAGGTTGGTACCAGCCAGCTCGCGTCCGTTTGCGGCGCGGATCACCAGACCTGCGCCGGCCTCATAGGCGCAGTCCCCGTAGGGATCCTCCCAGACCCAGCTCGGTGACGAAGTATCGACGCCCTCGACGACCAGCTTCATCCCAACCATGCTCCGTGCTTGTGCAGGCTCCAGGCACCAGGGTCTAAGGCCGCAGACCAGGGTCGGATAAGCCTCGTAGAGATCCTTGGCCCAAGCCTGGAAGGCCGCTGGATCGCCACAAGCCTCCTCCAGCCCACTAAGCCGGCAAGCGACCAACCACTTTGTGGTCGTCCCATCGGATTCGTCTCCTGCCGTGCCCAGGTCCACAAGCGCCTCAGTGAAGTACTGCCGAGCCCGCTCACGGTCACCAGCAGCAAGATACGCCATGCCCGCGCTGTAGTGCAGCCTGTTGGAGCCAAAGGAATCATGGGTCAACCTGCAGGATGGCTTGGCCTCCAGAAACGCTGTGATAGCCACATCCCAATTGCCCCGACAAAGGGCGGTAATCCCTTCAAACTCGCGACTGTAGGCAACACCTTCGCGGTACCCAAGCGCCTCCGAAAGCGGCAGCGATTCCTCGAAACATAACGTGGCCCTATCAAGGTCACCCGAGTACAGGAAGAGCTCTGCGAGGTTCACCAGCGACCAGCCCCTGTCCGAGATGTTCCCTGCCCGTGTGACGGCATCCAGAAACGACTGGCGCTGCGCTATCGCCGTGCGAAGATCGCCGGTACCCTGAGCCAGAAACGCCGCATCGCTGGCAACACTGACCAGCCCGGGAAGATCACCGTGCTCTTCGGCGCGCTCTGCGCGCGCCGCCAACCACATCCGAGCGCCCTCAATGTCGTCCTCATGCTGGCAGAGCTGCATACATTGGTAGTAGGCGTATCCTAACTCCTCCACGTAAGGTAAGTCCCGGAGGAATCTCGCCGTCCGACGGGTTAGCGCCCTCGCGCGGTCGGTGCTGCACGCTCCTCCCAGCGCCATAGCGATCGTGTAGTGCATTAGGGCCATCCCAACCGACTCACTATCGCCCCCGATGCGCGCAAGCCCCTCCTCGCCGACCAGCCGCATCTCGTCCCACTTACCCTGCCAACAGAGGGCCTCTCCCAGCCAGAAAGAGAGGAACGCGAGATCCTGCGGATCCTGTCCCAGCTCGATGCCAAACGCAATGGCCTCGCGCAGATAGGCCTCCGACTGGGGGTACCTCCCGGCTTGCTTGCACAGTCTCCCCAGACCCTTAAGTGCCCGCATTCTCAAGGATGTGCCACGATCGCCCAGGTCGACCTCTCCAAGCTGCTGCAGCACCCGTTGGTAGTACCGGGTGGCTTCGTCACTGGCCCCCGCCAACAGAGCATGATCGCCTGCCTGCAACCCATACTCAATGGCTTCCCGGGCCTTTCCGGCCTGGTCGAAGTGGTAGGCGAGGTGCACCGCGATGCGGTCACGCCCCTCGCCATAGAGGTGCTCCAGGGCGCTACCCACTTCCTCGTGCAGCAGCCGCCGCTCTCCCGCGCTCAAGCTCCGGTCCAGATGCTCCTGGAAGAGGGCGTGGGCGAAGGCATACCGGGTCAGGAAGCCGCCGTCGACTGGCACCTCGCCCGCTTCGCGCACGAGCCGATGCCTGCGCCCAAGCTCTCTCGACAGCGCCGACAGCACCCCACGCTCGCTC
>JAXDDP010000161.1:0-21749 GCA_034676785.1 Anaerolineae bacterium
GCCAGATCGTGGGCGTCGTGGCCAGGTTCTTTCCGCCGGGCCATTCGTCCTTCGTGAAGAACATCGGGCAGTTCTCGATCCCGATGCGCACGCCGTGCGCCTCTGCGAAGGCCACCAGCGGTGGCCACACGGCCTCGAATCGTGGCCAGTTCTCGTCGACCGACTTCGTCCAATCGCGCCCGACGAAGGTGTTGACCGTCCCCAATCCCAGCAGTGCCGCTGCCTCGATCACGCGCTTGATGTGGGAAACAGCGACGGCGGCCTCGTCGGGGTCGGGCGCGAGCGGGTTGGGGTAGTAGCCCAGCGCGCTGATCTCCACGCCCGCACCGGCCATGACGGCTTTCACCCGGTCCGCCTCGGCTGTGTCGAAGCCCGTCACGTCGATGTGGGTCACGCCCGCGTAACGGCGCTCGGCCTTGCCCTTGGGCCAGCACATCATCTCCACGCAGTCGAAGCCTTCCGCCGCGGCAAACGCCGCGACCTCCTCCAGCGACAGATCCGGCAGAATTGCGCTCGCGAATCCCAGTTTCATCACATGTCTCCTCTCATAGCTCAGCGTAATTCTCTCTTGTGACTTTGCGGGATAACTTCCGACATACAGCGACACTCAGTTCACATAATGACTGCCGCAGCTGTGGCTCAGGCCGGCGAGTGTCACACCAATCGTGGCGCCTTCTGATTACCTGTCCAGCCACACCACCTCGGCACGCGGGGCGTCGTGCAGGGCCGTGATGCGCGCGGGACGACCGCGCAGGAACACGTTCTCCAGCACGATCCCGTCCCAGCCCTCGGGCATCACGATCGGCCCTGAAAACCAGTCGTCGAGGTTCTCCTTCCAGAAGTTGATGCGCGTCAGTCCCAGCATGAGCCCGGCCATCAGGCTGCCGCGCCCGGTGATGAAGACGGTGGTGACGGCGTCCGGCACGCGCTGGTAGTGGCCAGCCGTGATCGCACCCTCGGCGCTCATGCGATAGGGTTCGGTGAAGAACGGCAGGTTGCCCCGGTCGAAGTAGGCCCGCGCGAGCGTGCGGTCGCCCAGGCGCGCGGGGATCACGCCCAGGAACCCCGAGAGCATCGGGAGCGCCAGGTAGTGTTCCAGGTCGTGCTCGATGAAGAAGCGGTAGGTCGCGGCGTCGACCTCGGGGCTGTGGCTGTAGCCATAGGGGAAGAAGGCCATCAGCGACTCGGGCGGCATCGAATCCCGGATCTCGCAGCCTTCGTACTGTTCGATGAACCCGAGTTCGGGGTGGACCGGGATGACGAGCGTATCGGCGATCTCCTGCCAGACGGGGTTCGCCGGGTAACCGAGCTTCACCGCAAACCGGTTAGCATGGTGTAACACAGCCCGGCAGATGATGTTGGTGAACGAGTCGTTGTCTACGTTGTCGGCGCTCTCGTCGATGCCGGTGACGAAGAGCATCTCGTAGCCCCGTGCGGTCTTCTCGACGCGGCTCACGATCCACTCGGCCACGCCCTTGACCACCGGCCAGGCCTGCTCGCGCAGGAAGACCTCATCGCCGGTCACCTGACAATAGGCGACGAAGGCCAATGCGACATCCATATTTACGTGCTGCTCGCCGGCACCCCCGGCGCCGCCTGCCGAGACGCGGGTGACCTCATCGCCGGTCGCGCCGCTCTGCCACGGAAACTGGATGCCGGGGTAGCCGTTGATCATGGCGTTGTGGCGCGCGGCCTCCAATCGCCGGAAGCGGTAGTTCAAGATCGCCTTCGCGGCGGCAGGATCGGTAAGCAGGGGCAGCATCACCATGAAGCTCTCGGTGTCCCAAAAGACGTGGCCCTTGTAGTTGTCGCGCTGGCTGAGGCCGAAGGGGGCCACGCTCTGCGGCGAGGAGGGATGGATCGACGAATAAAGGTAGAAGAATGACGCATCGACCACGTCCTGCCACGCTTCGTCGGCGCCCAGGATCCTGACCCGGCTCTCCCACAGCGTTGCCCATGCCTTGTGGTTCTCCTCCCGCAGCCTGGCAAAGCCCTTCCATTGGGCCAGCTTGATCATGCGCACCGCCTGCCAGTGCGGCTCCGAATGCAAGGCGCTGGGCACAGTGCTGACCATCAGCCTGTACCGGTAGGTCGTCCCCGGCACTGCCCCGACACTAGTGGCCTTGGTCAGCCGCTCCTGCTCGTAGCCCCAGTCGTCGTTGACCTCGCGGAAGGCCCCATCGCCCTCGCACGCCAGGTACGTGGCGAGGCCGGCTGATGTCGAGCCGTCGCGGCTCTCGAGCCAGAGCACGCCGTCGCAGTCGGCATTGGGCACCAGCGTCAGCCGGGTGCGAATCGGTAGCCGGGTGGGGTCGACGAGCGTGGAGACGCTGAGGTCGCAGGGCTGCTGGACCGTCAGCTCGATCTCCTGGACCACGACGGAAGGGCTCGTGCGGCTGGCGTAGATCAGGTGTGTCCCCCGTAGCGTCTGGCCCCGGGCGTTGGTGAACGCGAACGTCGTCGTGAGCTCGCCACACGCGAAGTCATAGGTCTGCTCGATCAGGCGGTAGCCGCCGGGGTTCTTTGCGAGCGAGCTGCCGTCCATGGCCAGGTTCCACGCCACGGCGGGCACGGGGGCAAGTGCCTCCACGCCGAACCGCTCGTGGCTCCCGGTAAAGCCGGCGAGGAGCGCTGTCTGGCCCGTGAGGGGGCAGGTGCCAACGCGCAGGCCCACAAATCCGTTCGCAACGTAAGCGGGCTGGTGGCTTTGGGATGCTTCGCGGATCGTGTGCTTTTTCATCGTCGAGGTCCTCGCCTGGGTGAGCTGCCCCCGCCGCACTCCCCGGCAGGTGGTGGGGCGTCTGTGGGGTCAGAATACACGCGAAGGCCGCCCGTGCAAGGCCTCGCGTGGCGCACGCGTCCGGACGCGATCGGGACGATCGCGCTACGGCTCTTTGACCCGCGTATCGCTCGATGCTAGAATGCCCATATCACCGAACGTCACCCTGTTGCTCTTCCCGGAGGCCTTCATGACCGGCAAAGAGACCTATACTCGTGCGATCGAGTTCCGCAATCCCTCCTATCTGCCCTGCACTCTCGGGGTGGATCTCGACTGGCTGCAAGACAAGGATGAGGCCAAGCGGGCGCGGGTGCGTGAGCTTGCGGTCCTGTTCCCGGACGACCTCCTGGGCGGGCTCGATGGTGCCCGCAATGCCGTGGAACCCGTTCGCCGCGATGGTGTCATCCGCTGGACAGACGAGTGGCAGACGGGATGGGCCGACGACGGCCATGGCGCCAAGACGGCCGTCTACCCTCTTGAACGCGGCTATGAGGCACTCGCGGGCTATACCTTCCCCGATCCTGACCTCCCCGGGCGGTTCGACGTGGCAGACGCGCGGTTGCAGCAACGCGGCGATCGCTACGCCCGGTCCACGGTCTGGTTCACGCTCTTCGAGCGTCTGTGGATGCTGCGCGGTTTTGAGAACCTGTTGATAGATCCCTACACCAACGAGCGAGAGTTCTGCCGGTTGCGCGACCGCGTCGTCGACTACAACCTGGCCATCATCGACCGATGGATCGAACGCGGCGTAGATGCGGTCTTCTTCTCCGACGACTGGGGCTGGCAGCGAGGGCTCTTGATGCGACCGGATGACTGGCGACGCTTTTACAAGCCTTCGTACCGGCGGATGTTCGAGCGCGTCCGCTCGGGCGGCGCGCACGTCTGGATGCATCTGTGCGGCGATGTCACGACCATCCTGCCTGACCTGGTGGAGATCGGCCTGAATGTCCTCAATCCGGTGCAATCGCAGGCGATGGACGTGCGGCATCTCTCGCGGGAGTTCGGCGGCAAGCTGTGTTTCAACGGCGGTGTGGACGTGCAGGGTACGCTCGTGCGCGGCACGCCGGACGACGTCAGGCGTGAGGTCCACACGCTGATCGCGCTATTTGGCCGCTATGGCGGGGGATACATCGGCGGCACGAGCCACTCGATTATGCCTGAGACGCCGCTCGACAATGTGATCGCTATGTACGAAGCTTTTGCGGAGGTCACCCGGCACTGACTGCCTGTAGGATCACTGCTCGGCCCTGAGAACGTCCGATGAAAATCGGGCCCTGGATTGACAGGAGGTATGGTCTATGGATATCTCGACACTGATCTCAATCCTCGCCTTGGGCATTTCGGCCTCGTCCTTCTTTCTTTCGCTTCACAACGCCCTTCGCGACAGCGCGCGCGTCAAGGCAACCAGTGTCTTCTATCCCCCGTCGCAGGAACGCGAGGAGGAGCCGGCGGGGCCGCCCGTCCTGATCGTGAGAGTTGCCAACCACGGACGGCGAGCCAAGAAGCTCGAGTACATGGTTGTGAAGTACGAGAGCGGTAGGTCGAGCTTCGTGACGGAGACGCTATGGAGCAGCGATGAACTCGGCCACTTCCGCATCGGTGAGAACGATGTCTATGAGCACACGTTCATGCCCGATCACGACAGCGTGCTCACCGATGAGGACGGCAGCAGAGCCGTAAGTATCGCTTTTGAGGATACGCTGAACCACACCTACCACGTCAGGGATGCAAGGAGGAGCCTTGCTGCCTATCTACAGGCAGCTGGCGAATACTGCTATTGACCTGCGTTTACTGATCCTTGGGCTGCGTTCCCCTGGGCCGTTTGAAGACCATGATCACGTCGCGGGTTCTGCCGTAGCCTTCGTGGGTGACGAAGGAGGTCGCCAGCTCCCACCCGTCGCGGCCCAAGCCGTTCATAATGGCATCGAGTTGTGACTCATCGACAACGCCGCCCCAAAAGCCCTGAGGTCGCAGTTTGACCGTTTTGTATTCCCATTCCATGTCACAGTCCTCCCGGTTGAATGCTAAGTGCTACGATTCATGGGAAGCACTGACCGTCCGCTCTAGGCGCGAATGCGGGGTCGGAACTTGTAACCGTACACAATCGTGCCCTCTTCGCCGTGCGTGCGCAGGCGCCGGGTGACCATCTCCACTGGCATCCCGATCTGCACGTCCTTGGGCGCTACGTCGGTGAGCTGCGCGGTGACGACCGGGCCTTCCTCCAGCTTGACGAGGGCCACGGTGTAAGGGGTATAGGGCTCGAAGCCCTCCGGCGCGTTGTAGACAGTGCTGAACGTGTAGACTTCGCCGCGTCCGCTAAAAGGCGCAGGCGTCTTCGCAGGCTTGCCACACTCGGGGCAGATGTCACGCGGAGGGAAGATCGCCACGCCGCAGTGCCCACACCGCTCGCCCTCGAGCCTATATCGCTGTCCCCTCAATCGCCAATCATTCGCGACCTTTGCTTCCATTTGACCTCACTCCTGTTCTCAGGGAGATCTTCTCCCCGCCAGATGTCCTGTTATTCCACCAACGTCCAAGCTTGCTGATCCGTGGGTGCGTTTCATTCTGGGGCCAAACTGCGGGTGGATGCTACGTCTCCAGAGCGGGCAAGATGCCCGTGCTCCGAGAGCGATGTCACCCCCAGGATGAAACGCGCCCTGCTCCGTCGCTTTCTCGCCTATCCCATGCCTTCGAGTATGTGCGTGATGACCGTGGCGCCGCTGCCGCCGATGTTCTGCGTCATCCCGAGGTGCGCATTTGGGATCTGGTTGGCGCCCGCCAGCCCCCGCAGCTGCAGCACCGATTCCACCACCTGGTAGACGCCGGTCGCACCGACGGGGTGCCCCCGTGCCTTTAGCCCACCCATGGTCGCGATGGGCACGCGCCCTTGCAACGTGATCTCACCGTCCAACGCCAGTTGGACACCCTTGCCGCGTTCGGCAAACCCAGATGCTTCCAGGCTCAGCGCTGCCATGATTGTGAAGGCATCGTGCAACTCGAAGAAGTCCAGGTCTTCCGGCTTGATGTTTGCCTGCTGGTAGGCCTTATAGGCCGAGGTGCGTGCGGCCTCCAACGCCAATGGGTCCTTGCGACTATGGACAGCCAGCGGCGCCATCCCCACGGCCGAGGCCCGGATTTTGACCGGTGCCGGGCTCAGCGCGCGGGCATACTCTGCCGGTGCCAGCACGATCGCCGCTGCACCGTCGCAGACCGGCGACGCGTCGAGCAACCCCACTGGCGTGGCGATCATTGGTGCCCGCGCATAGGCCTCCGCCGAGATGCGCGACTGGAACATCGCGTTGGGGTTGTTGGTCCCGTTGGCGTGCGCCGTGACCGCGAAGTTGGCGAAGTTCTCGCGCTTCCAACCATACTCATATAAGTAGCGCTGCATCAGCAGTGCGTTGAGGGCCACGAATGAGATCCCCTGGCCCACCTCGTACTCCGCATCCGCCGCGGCAGCCAGCGCAGCCGTCGTCTCACGCCCACCCGTGTCCGTCATCTTCTCCACGCCCAAGACGAGCACCAGGTTGGCCATCCCGCTGGCGACGGCCATCGTGCCAACCCGCAATGCCGCCGCGCCCGAGGCACATGCGGCTTCCACCTTGAAGGCCTCGGTGTTCCCCAGCCCCATGAAGTCGACGGCCAATGCGCCCAGGTGCGACTGCCCGGCAATCTCGCCGGAGAGCATGTTGCCCACATACACCGCATCGACGTTCTCAACGGCGGCGTCGTGAAGCGCACTCAGGCCCGCTTCGAGCATCAAATGGCGGATCCCCGTTGTCCAGTGTTCATCTACCGGGGTCTGCCCAATACCGATAACCGCTACGTCACGCATCAGTCCTCGATCAGGAGTGAGAGAATCACAGAATCAAGAATCAGAGACTCAAGAGTCCCGGAGTTTGCCCCGATAGCGGGTGTAGAGCGCATAGTCGATCTCGACACGGCGCTTGATGTAGTCGGAGGTGTGTGGCGCACGGTCTTGAGTCGCCGTGATGCGGTCGGTCACTTCCCAGGCAAAGGCGTCCGAGCCTGCGCCGGACCCGAAGCTCACCACCAGGATCCGGTCGCCCGGCCTGGCGATGTCCAGCACCGCCGAGAACCCCGTCAGTGATGCGCCTGCATACGTATTGCCGATTACGCCACTCAACAGGCCTGCCTCGATCTGTGCATCGGTGAACCCCAGCCGCTCTGCGACGCGTCCCGGGAACTTCACGTTGGGCTGATGGAAGATGGCGTAGGTGAAGTCCTGCGCTGTCAGCGCCAACCCCTCCATCAACGCGCGCCCTGCTGACTCAATGTGATGGAAGTAAGCTGGCTCACCGGTGAATCGCCCCCCGTGGCTGGGGTAATGCTGATACGCGCGCCGCCAGAAATCCGGCGTGTCGGTCACGTAGGAGAGTGATCCCATGCACACGGCGACGGCGTGCTCTGCCGGCCCGACGATGAATGCACTTCCGCCGCTTGCGGCGGTGTACTCCAGCTCGTCGCCGGGGCGTCCCTGTGCCGTGTCGGCGCCGATTGCCAGTGCGTAGTCGCCCATTGCCGAACCCACGAGCCCCATGGCGGCCTGCAATGCCTCAGTACCCGCCTTGCATGCGAACTCGAAATCGCCTGCCAGGAGATAGGGTGTCGCGCCGAGGGCCTCGGCGACAAGCGTCGATGATGGCTTGACCGCATATGGATGCGACTCGCTGCCCACCCAGATCGCCCGTAGCGCCTCGGGCGGAATCTCTGCCCGCGCGATGGCATTCCGGGCGGCCTCGAGGGCAATCGTTACCGTGTCCTCGTCCAGTCCCGCCACGGCCTTCTCACGAACGGGCCCGCGACCGCCTCCGGTCCAGACCCGGGCAATTTCCGCACCGGGCAGACGATACATCGGGACGTAGGCGCCGTGTCCCACGATCCCTACTGCCCGTTGTGGCTTCATCAAGCGAGCTTCAGTCACACAGTCCTCCCCTAAGAGGCGCTGTCCCTATTCAACAATGATCGGGCGACATCGACGCGGATGGTACGACTCTCAACCATCGCCTGGGCGATGCGGTCGATGTCCGCTCCCAACGCGCCCGCCGCTATCGCCACCTGGCGTGCGTGCAGTGCCATATGCCCTTTCTGGATACCTTCAGTAGCCAGTGCCCGCAGCGCTGCCAGGTTCTGCGCCAGCCCAACGCTTGTGACAACCATAGCCAACTCAGCGGCGTTCTGCACGCCGAGGATCTTCAGCGCGACCCGAGCTGTAGGGTGCACGCGTGTGGCACCACCAACCGTTCCCAATGCCAGCGGTAGCTCCAAGCTGCCCACCAGATTGCCCTGCCTGTCGCGGCGCCAGGTGCTCAGGCTCGTGTACTGCCCGCCGCGGGCGGCGTACGCGTGGGCCCCCGCTTCCACCGCGCGCCAATCGTTGCCGGTCGCCAGTACGACGGCGTCGATACCGTTCATGATGCCCTTGTTATGCGTTGCCGCCCGGTAAGGATCCGCGGCGGCGAAGGCCCACGCTAACTCAATCCCATCGGCGACCTGCGCTCCGGTGAACGCCTCGAACGCCAGCGCATCCTCCGGGATCGTGACCTGCGCCCGTGCCAGGCGGTGGTCCGCCAGGTTGCTGAGGATTCGCAGGTACGGCGTTCCCCCAGTCAGCGCAGCTAATTCTGGGGCCAGTCGCTCGCACGCCGTATTTACGACATTCGCGCCCATCGCATCACGCACGTCGATCAGCAAGTGCACGATCAGCATCGGCCCTTTGGCAGTATCGAGGACACGGACCTGGATATCCCGCGTGCCGCCTCCCAAGTCCACAAGCACGGGGTCGAGCGCATTGGCTATCGCTATCAGGCGTGCTCTGTCAGCGAGAATCGCCTCAACCGCTGCATGGGGGTCAGGCAGATCGACAAGCTGAACCTGCCCGATCATCACGGGGGGGTCTACCTCTGATGTGAATCCACCACCACGGCGGGCCAGCCTGGCGGCGAAGGATGCTCCGGCGACGACTGAGGGCTCCTCGATGACCATCGGTACCAGCACATCGTGGCCATTGACGACGAAGTTCGTGGCAATACCCAGGGGCAGTGCATAGCGACCGACCGCGTTCTCGACCATGGCGTCTGCCCGATCGAGGCCCAAGCCGATCCCTTCACCGAGGATGCCTGCTTCCTCTTCTGACAGGTCGACCTGCTCCCGGACCAGGGCGATGCGCTCCTGGACCGTGAGTGTGTAGAATCCGCTCAATCTTGATGTTGGTTTAGGTGGCATAGTCGGTGTCGCGTGGACTCCTAGCGTGCAAATCATAGCACAAGCCCCCTCTCAAAACCTATCAGGTCTCCATTTCTAACCTGTAACAGACCTTTATGCGAAACGTCACACGTACGAAAGCTCCTTTGCTCCACATGATCTTGCTTTCTTCGCTGTTTCGGGATATTCTCGACAGAAGCGGATCAGTTCGGCCTATCTACTATGGAAATCCGCGGGGAGCGGCGCCTACCGTGTTACGTGAACTACACATCGAGGACTTCGCCATCATTGACGAGCTCCATCTTACGCTGGAGCCACGCTTCAACATCCTCACCGGCGAGACGGGTGCCGGCAAGTCCATCTTGATCGATGCGGTCACGCTCATGTTGGGCGAGCGTGCGGATACCACCTCTCTACGCCAGGGCGCTGAGAGCGGGCGGGTCGAAGGTATGTTCGTCCTGCCGCCAGCGCTGCAGGCAACGCTTGGCCCAATTCTTGAACGCGAGGGCCTTGAAGGCGACGTTCCGGACACGTTGTGGTTGGCCCGCGAATTGCGTAGTTCAGGGCGAACCGTCGCCCGCGTGAATGGGCGTGCTGTGTCGGTGTCGCTGCTGCGCGAAATCGCCGAAAAGCTGGTGGACGTCCATGGACAGAGCGAGCATCTCAGTCTGCTTCGCGTTCGCGAACACCTCAGCCTCCTGGATCGCTTTGCGCGCCTCGACCCCCTGACTGCCCGTGTTGCCGAACTGGTGGGCCAGATCCGGGCAATTCGGCGTGAGCTAAGCCAATTGCTGGGCAATGAGCGCGATCGCATGCAACGCATCGACCTGTTGCGCTTTCAGGTGGAGGAGATCCACAATGCGGCACTCAAGCCGGGTGAGAAGGAGGCCCTGGAGTCAGAGCTAACCCGACTCACGAACGCTGAGCAACTCGCCACTCTGGCAGCCGGCGTTGTCTCGCGGCTGGAAGAAGGCGGTGAGCGTTCCATAGCGGTTCTCGACCTCGTGGGTCGCAGCCAGAAGGACATGGCGTCTCTCGTCAGAATCGACGCCAGCCTCGAGCCCCAGAGCCGGCTTCTGGACGAGATCGGATATCAGGTCGAGGACCTCGCGCGGACCCTGCGAGATTACGTCACAGCCGTTGAGTTCAATCCCAAACGCCAGGCTTGGGTTGAGGAGCGGCTCATACTGTTGCGCCATCTGGAGCGCAAGTATGGCGGTGACATTGCCGATATTCTGGCCTTTGCGGAGCGCGCGACAGCGGATCTGGCTGCACTCGAACACAGCGACGAGCGGATCGCTGAACTCCAGGAGACCGAATCGGAGCTGTTGCGTGACTGTGCTACATTGTGCCTGGAGCTGTCGGACAAGCGGCGGGAGGCGGCACGGGAGCTGTCCAAGGCGGTCGAGGTCGAGCTCAACGATCTGCGGATGGCGGGGGCTCGTTTTGGCGTCGCCTTTCGCAGTGAGCCGGCCGATGATGGCATTCCCCTCGACGCCCCGTTCCCGCAGGCACTTTTCATCACCAGCACGGACGCCGAGGTCGACGATGCAACGCCGGTCCGCCGCTGCGCCTTCGATGCCAGCGGGATGGACCGGGTGGAGTTCTTGGTGGCCCCCAATGTGGGCGAGGGACTTAAGCCACTGGTCCGGATCGCCTCGGGTGGCGAGACCGCGCGGCTGATGCTGGCCCTCAAGACAGTGCTATCCAGAGCCGACCGGACCCCGACCCTGATCTTTGATGAAATCGACCAGGGCATTGGTGGGCGCATCGGAACGGTCGTGGGGACCAAGCTCTGGCGGTTGACTGCTAAGGCCACCGAGGAGGACCCGGGCCATCAGGTGCTGTGCATCACACACCTGCCACAGTTGGCCGGATTCGGAGATGTGCATTACCGGGTAGCCAAGGAGGTCGTAGAGGGCCGTACGGTGACCCATGTGACGCTCTTGCAGCCTGAGGAGCGCGTGGCTGAATTGGCGCAGATGTTGGGCACCAATGGTGCGGCTGCGGTGCGCGGCGCGCATGAGATTCTTGAACAAGCAGCTGCGACGAAGAGCCGGTTGAGTGCACTCCAACCCAATGATTGCTGATTGTTAGAAGACCATTATAATGGGTGTGGAGAATTCGTGGCATGGGTGTGCGATAAGGTGCGTGCCCGCTCTGTCATGCAAGGATAAGGACGGTCGCTATGGCGCTTAAGGGTAAGCTTGAGGACTTTGGGATCACCCAGCTTCTGAATCTCATCAATCTGGCCCGCAAGACTGGCACGCTCTATCTGGACCAGCCGGACCAAGAGGCTTATCTGTGCTTTCGTGAGGGAAGTCTGATCTATGCGACCTTGGCGGGTGTCGATGATTACCTGCCCGTGATCCTGCAGCGCGCGGGTGTTTTTACAGCTGACCATGTCAAGATGATCCGGGACAATATGCCTGGCAAGTCAGCTCAGGATATTGCTCGGGTTCTGATCACCAGCGGACGACTCAAGCAGCAGGTTGTTCTTGGCCACGTGCGCCAGCACGTTGTCGACATTGTGTATCAGGTTTTCTCCTGGAACCAAGGGACATTCCGGTTCGAGCCCTCTGAGTTGCCGGTGCAGGGCAAGATCACCACATCGATCGCGCTCGAAAACCTGATCATCGAGGGCAACCGGCGGCTCAAGGAATGGGAGCTGCTTCGTGATGAGCTCCCTGATCTCGATATCACGCTGAAGTTTGCTGAGCGACCTTCTACCCCGCTGCGCGACATCAATCTGAGCGTTGAGGAGTGGCGCGTGATCTCCTTCATCAACCCACGCAACTCCATTCGTCAGATCGCTCACTACAACGCCATGGATGAGTTGCAGATTCGCAAGATCGTCTATGGGCTTCTGCAGGCGGGACTCGTCGAGATGATCCGCCCCGTCCAACCCGTTGCTCCCCGGGCTGCCAAGCCCGATGCGCCCACTGCCGAAAAGCAATCCAGTGCATCGCAGATGCATCGTCCTGCGGTGAAACGCGGCATCATCCAGAGGCTAATCCGGCGCATCCGGGAGCTGTAATGCATGCAGACTCTGAAAATCGTTGTCACCGGCCCCTTCTCCTCGGGCAAGACTGAGTTCATCCAGGCTGTCAGTGAGATCGATGTCGTCTCTACCGAACGCAAGATCACGCGTAAATCCGAGCGCATCAAAGATCAGACAACTGTTGCGATGGACTTCGGTCGCATCACCATTGATGAGGAGCTGATCCTCTACCTGTTCGGAACGCCCGGGCAACGCCGTTTCGACTTTATGTGGGAGATCCTGTCGGAGGGCATGTTGGGGTTTGTTGTGATGGTGGACAGCACGCGACCGGAGACTTTTCGCGAAGCGCGGCGGATTCTGGACACATTCCGCAGCTATTCTCCCGTGCCCTATCTCGTGGCAGCCAACAAGCAGGATCTGGATGATGCGTGGCCCGCCGATGATCTGCGTATCGTGTTGCGAGTCGATCACGACATCAAGGTGGTCCCGTGCGTGGCGAAGGACAAGGAGTCCGTCAAGGGCGTTCTCCTCGAGCTCCTCTACGCGATCCTGGAACTGGTTGATGCAGAGGAAGTCTAGTCTATGAGTTCCATCGTCACTGAGAGGGGCATCGTTCATTATGAAACCTTTGGCAGGGGCCAGCCGGTGGTCCTGCTGCATTGCTGGCTCGGCTCCTGGAACTACTGGTTGTCGACGATGGAGTTCCTGGCCGAACACAAGTATAAGACCTATGCCCTGGACTTTTGGGGCTTTGGCGAATCGGCGAAGCAGGGCACTTTCTCCGTGGCTGAATATGTGGAGATGGTCGACCAGTTCATGGAACGGATGGGGCTGGTATCGGCGCATGTGATGGGCCATTCGATGGGGGGGACCGTCTCGCTATCGTTAACCCTCACACATCCGCAGCGCGTTTCGAAGGTGGCCGTTGTGGGATCGCCAATCGTGGGTTCGGGGCTCAGCCTGTTGCTCAAGGCAGCCGGGTATCGCCCGGTCGCCAGGCTGCTCTACGGCATCCCGGGTGTGCTCCCGGCGTTGTTGCGGGTGCTCTCTGTGACCTATGCGCGGGATGCGCGCAGGCTCTGGGGACTGTTGCGCGATGACATCTCACGCACAACGGTCGATTCTTTCTCCCGCAGTATCGGCGACCTGCGGCGCACTGACCTGCGGCCCCAGCTGCATGCGTGCCGCGTGCCGGCCATGGGCATCTATGGACGTAAGGACAACATCGTCAACCCCAAGCAGGGCGAGCTATTGCGCGCAGGGATCGCAGATCACACCCTGCACACTTTTGAGGGCTCGGGCCATTTCCCGATGCTCGATGAAACCCAGCGCTTTCATGAGGCGATCCTGAATTTCCTGGCGGAGACGTGAGCGTTGACTCTGCTAATCGCGGTGCTGGTTTTCCCAACCGGATCTCGCGCATCCTGCTCTTGGCAGTCCGCGACGTCCTGGGGGAGAATGGCAGCAGCGCCGTCCTGACGACGGCAAAGCTTGCGCAGTATGCTGCCACACTTCCCGCCGCCGATTTCGAGCCAGGGCTGACCTTCTCCGAGGTTGGACGCTTCTTCGAAGCACTTGAAAGCATCTACGGCGTACAGGCCGGTGACCGGTTGTCCAAGCAGATCGGTCGCGAGAGCTTCAAGTACTGGATCGAGGGATTCGGCGGGCTCGTCAGTCTTGCCGATGTGCTCTTGCGCTTTCTCCCGCTATCCCTACGGGTCAGGATCGGGGTTGAGGTAGTGTCCGAGATCATCAATCGCTATACCGATCAGCGCCTTGTTCTCGGCGAGAGCCGCGATCAATACCTCGTGACACTCGAAACGTGCGGACTTTGTGTGGGGCGTCGGACCGAGATTGCGGCGTGCGGCTATATGCACGGCACGTTGGATGAGCTGTTGTTCTGGGTGAGCCGGGGGCGCCGGTTTGCCATTCAGGAGACGGCATGTGTCGCCATGGGAGATCCGGCCTGCGTCTTTGCCATCGACAAGGTACCGCAATCGTCTGCGGGGGCATAGGCGATGCGTAAGGTTATCCTTCGAGACAGGCGCAAGATTCCTCCATTCAACGAAGCTGCGCGTGAGTTGAGCGTGTTGACCAAGCCGTTGTGGCTGCACCAGCGTGATCTCTTGGCGCGTTATACGACCGAGGAGCACGAGGTCGACTCCCTGGAGCAGATCAAGGCAAGCCCAGTGGAGATGCTGGTCTACCGTGATAACCTCTACTTTGATGCTGAGTTCATCGACGAGTTTGTTCGGCGCGCACGCACCTCGGGTAGAGCGTGTCGGGTCGCCTTCTCGCTGGACGACCGGGCCATCAATGGTCATGCGATCTATCTCCAGGAGGGGATTCGGCGGGAGGGCCAGCACTACGTCGCCGATCTCTGGTATTACCCTCACGGTGTTGAGTCGGATGCCAGTCCCCTGGTCATCAACACCGAGCCTCGCGAGGTGGGGTTTTATCATGTGCCCACCCATATGGCGAATCCCTATGGCGATCTCGTGTACGACTTACCCACCAAACCTTTCCTCTCTATCGAGCATTGGGTCCACGTCCTTCACGCCAACGTTGACTTCGGTATTTTCGCGATCGGCGCACGCTTCGAGCGGGACGCCGAGAGGGACGTGGGACTGAATCTGAGGCTCCTCTGGCGCGGCATGGTCGAACGAAAACAGGTCCTGACCACTTCGCGGTTGATCAAGATTGGCAAGAACTGCAGCATCGATCCGACCGCCACGATCCAGGGCCCGACATTCATCGGCAACAACGTCTCCATCGGTGCTGGCGCGGTTGTCGGCAATTGCTACATCGGCGATAATGTGACCATCGATCAGGGTTGCCAGTTAATGCTCAGCGTCGTGGGCAATGGCTCTTTCCTGCCGTTTCGTGCGGCGCTCTATCGTTCGGTGTTGATGGAGAACTGTGTCCTGGCACAGAACTCTTGCCTGCAGATGACCGTGGTCGGGCGAGGATCGTTCATCGGTGCCGGGAACACGTTCACCGACTTCAACCTGGTGGACCGACCGGTGCGGTCGCACTTCAATGGAACGCTGCAGGACACGGGGATGACGGCATTGGGCGGAGCCGTAGGTCACAACGTGCGGATCGGGTCAGGGATGATCATCTTCCCGGCCCGGATGATCGACTCCGATGTGATCCTCTTCGCGACGCCTGAACGGCACGTGATTCGTAAGAATGTTCTCTGGGAGGACAGTGACCACCTGGGGCTTGAGAATGGGGAGAACCTTCACCCCCGACTCTACCCCCGGGATTGATGGGGTCCAATTGCCAAGGCAGGAGGTAAGGGATGAGCGCTGGTCGCATCCTGGTGGTCGAAGATGATGCTGATATCTCCAATATGCTGCAGCTCTATTTCAAGGCGCAAGGCTATGAGGTCTCTGTAGCGCTGCGTGGCCTGGACGCTCTGGATGCGACGCGGCAGAAGATGCCCAATGTGATCGTGTTGGACATTATGCTGCCCGACATTGATGGCTATGAGGTCTGCCGAAGGTTGCGCACCAACCTACGGACCAGTCACATTCCCATTATCTTCCTGACGCAGAAGGATGAGCGCAGCGATCGGATACGGGGCCTTGAGCTTGGTGCGGACGACTACATCACCAAGCCTTTCGATGTCGAGGAGTTGCGCCTGCGCGTTCGCAACACCATCACGAGCGCTGAGGTTGCCAGCTTGACCAGCCCCTCCACCGGATTAGCGAGTGGCAAGCTGATCGAACAGCAGTTGCGCGCGTTGCTGCGAGCCGAGAAGTGGGGGATCCTCTACCTTGGAATCAGGGGACTGGAGGCGTTCAACCAGGCCTACGGTTTCGTCGCAGGCCAGGATGTTCTACGCTTCACCGGTATGGTCCTGAATGCGGCGGTCGACGAGGTCGGCACTGACAACGATTTCACCGGCCACATTGGGAGCGATGATTTCATCGTGGTCACCAGCGCCGACAGGGCGGAACACCTGCGTGACACCATCCGCCAGCGCTTCGACAAGGATGTCGGCACGCACTATGACTTTATGACCCGGATGCAGGGCTACCTGGTGGTGAAGGATGACGCAGGTAACGACGTTCAGACGCCACTGATGCGATTGGCTATTGGGCTGCTCACATCCGATGACGGTCCATTCACGGATATCCGTGAGATCACGGAGGCCGCAGCCGAGGCCAGGCGTCGTGATAGCTCGTGACGTCTGATCGGCCATTTTGGGATCGTCCCTCAGAATCTGGAAGGGAAGTTGTCGTATGCTCAAAATCCTGATCGCTGAAGATGAACGCGATATCCGCGAACTGATCTCCTTCACCCTTCAGTTCGCTGGGTACGAGGTCGTCTCGGTTCAGAATGGGGTCGAGGCGGTCGAGCAGGCGTTGGCGACCAAACCCGATCTCATCCTGCTTGACGTGCGCATGCCCAAGATGACTGGTTATCAGGCATGCGAAGCTCTCAAAGCGTTGCCCGAGACGAAGGATATCCCGGTCCTATTCCTGTCTGCCAAGGGCCAGGAGTCCGAAATCCGTCAGGGGCTTGAGGCGGGGGCTATCGACTACATTCTCAAGCCCTTTTCACCTGATGAACTCACTGCACAGGTCAGGCGCGCACTTGCCCCTTTGGCCCAGGCGTAGGCGTCCCTGTGGAGCTTTATGAGCGCCTTAGTCGTCGAAGATAGCCTGGTACACTATGAGGTGCTCGGCCGTGGCCGGCCGTTGCTCTTTCTGCACGGCTGGCTGGGCTCCTGGCGCTATTGGGTACCGACGATGATCGAGTTCTCGTCCTCACATAGGGCCTACGCCCTGGACTTCTGGGGTTTCGGGGATTCGGACAGGATTCCCTCGGGATACAGTGTTCCCAGGTACGCGGATCAGGTTGCTGCCTTTCTCGACCATATGGGGATCGATCGCTTACCTATCATAGGCCACGGGCTCGGCAGCGCCGTGGGACTCACCTTGGCGCGGGATCATCCCGGGCGCGTTGAGCAGGTGATGGCGATCAGTTTGCCACTGACCAGTGCGCACATTGGGAGGGCGCTGAGCGCCTTTGGTGGTGGGGAAAACCCTGCCCGGACGGTGCTTGGGCGCCGGATCAGGTCCTATGAAGAGGTCGATATCGAGGCGGCGAAGACGGATGGCGAGGCTGTGGTTCAGAGTGTGCGCTCGACTATCGATCAGGATATGGGCACGGTGCTTTGCGAGACCAACATTCCGGTGCTGTTGGTCGCAGGTGCAGATGATCCGATTGTCCAGCCTCCGGATGATGCGCTGGCAGCGGGTCTCAGTCCACACGTTCACTCGATTGTCTTTGAGGGTGTGCAGCACTACCCGATGCTTGAGCAATCGAACAAGTTCTGCCGGCTGTTGCGTGATTTCCTCAGCTATCAGGACGATTGGGATAGGATGCAGCTCAAAGATGAATGGAAGCGCCGTATGCGCTAAGGTGATATGAAGAAAAGCACAGACTCCGATCCCTGGGCCATGGGACTGACCATGCGCGCACTGGTGCTGGTGGCGTTTGTGGCGGCCTTTGCCGTTCCTGCCGGGCTTGTGCCCATCGTCGCTATTGCGACCGATGCGGAGGGCGTTTCAGAGGAATCCGAAGGGCTGGTCGTCATCCCGCTTAGCACCACTACGCCTGTGGCTACATCGGTACCTGTGTCCACCCCGACGCCCACGGTCCCACATGTGGGGATCATTGCCGGTCATACAGGCAGTGACAGTGGCGCCGTCTGCGATGATGGCCTTCAGGAGGTCACCATCAATGACGCTGTCGCGCGCCAGGTTGTGGCGATTCTGTCTGCCCGCGGATGGTCCGTCACGCAGCTGGAGGAGTTTGATGCGCGGCTGACGGGGTATGTGGCTGACGCCCTGGTGTCGATCCACGCGGATTCTTGCACGATCGTGGAACGGTCGGGTTTCAAGGTGGCCCGCGCCGAGTCGAGCTCGATTCCCGATGCTGAGGACCGGTTGATTGCCTGCCTGAGCCAGCGTTACGGTGAGCAGACGGGCATACCGTTTGATCCCTATACGATCACGTACGACATGCGGCGATACCATGCCCTGTACGAGATCAATCCCAATACGCCTGCAGCGATCATCGAGATCGGGTTTATGTCGGGGGATCGGATACTGCTGACCGAGAGCTCGGACGTCGTCGCGCGTGGCATCGCTGATGGCCTGATCTGCTTCATCGAGGGCGAATCTCCCTGAGGTTTTCGCACATCTACCGCGGACGGTTTGATTTGCGCGGCCGTCTGCGGTAGAATATAGAACATAGGTACTCCTCCGCAGTGTTTTTTCCGGAATTCGAAAGGAGTCGTACGGATGTCCTACCAGAAGGTGATCGTTGTTGGAAATCTGGGGCGTGACCCCGAGATGCGCTATACCCCTGACGGGACGCCCGTGACGTCCTTTAGCGTTGCGACCAATCGCAAATGGACGAACTCGGACGGTTCTCAGGGCGAGGAAACGGTCTGGTTTCGCGTATCCGCCTGGCGCAAGTCGGCTGAGATTGCCGCTAACTACCTGACCAAGGGGCGCCAGGTTATGGTCGAAGGGCGACTGACCGCGGATAAGGCGACCGGTGGTCCACGTATTTGGACGGGGCAGGATGGCACGCCTCGGGCAAGCTATGAGATGACGGCCGACCGGATTGTCTTGCTGGGCCAGCGCGGCGATGCAACGATGGGGGGCGGCGACGATATGGGCGGCCCCGAGGGTGGTCTGGAAGACGAGATCCCGTTCTAGGCCGCTGCGGTGCAGTGAACGTTGACGACAGAGGGGATCCTTCCCCTCTGTCGTTTTCTAACGAAGGAGACCTATGTCACAGCCCAAACCGCGGTCGATCAACATTGAGCTTCCTGCTGATCTGGACCCGACCTATGCGAACTTCGCGGTTATCTCACATACGCCATCCGAAGTGATCTTTGACCTGGCCCAGATGCTTCCTAACCAGCCGAAGGTGCGTGTACGTACGCGGGTGGTGATGACGCCGCTCAATGCCAAGCTGATGCTGCGGGCCCTCGAGGAGAACCTGAACAAGTATGAGGCGGCCTTTGGCGAGATTGTGATCCCCGGTCATGGTGATGATCTCATTCGGTCGTTCTTCGGCGGAAAGCTCCCGCCTGAAACGGAGTAGGGTTGTATGAGTGACGCATTTCAGACGTGGTTGGATGGGCTTGCCGCCGCAGCCGAGGCGGACCTTGGTGCGCAGAACGAGATCCGTGATCAGGCATTGGCCCAGAGCCGCGATCTAATCCGGCTCTGTTCCAACGCTATCCGCGCCGGTCACCGGGATGCCTGGGATGAGGCCGAAACCCTTCTGGCGGAGGCTGAGCGTGTCGCGCAGGCGATGCAGACGCTGCTCGCGCCCTATCCCGAGTTGGTCTTTGCGGGATACACCCAGGACGCGCTCAAGGAGCTTGTGGAGGCACGGGTCACATTGGCCCTGATCTCCGACCGGGCAATGCCGGAAGTGTCGACCTCAGGCATCCCACTGAACACCTACCTGAATGGTGTCTGTGAGGCCGCCAGTGAGCTACGCCGTCGCTGTCTCGACATGCTGCGTCACGAGAAGCTCGAGGAGGCGGAGCGCCTGTTGGCGGCGATGGATGCGGCATACGAGGTCCTGATGTCGTTCAGCTATCCCGACGTCATCACCCGTGGGTTGCGCCATAGGGTCGACCAGCTGCGTGGTGTTCTCGAGCGCACCCGTGGCGACCTGACCAACAACGCCCAGATGGTGCGCCTGTTGAAAGCACTTGGTTCCGTCGAGCCGGGCGGTGCACTTGCTCTGGACGGAGAGGCATTGCCGCCAGGCGCCTGAGTAGTCGATCGGCATCCAGGTGGGGTGGTGTGCGATCCCCTGAGCGGTGTTGCTGGGCGCCTTGACAGAGCACCTCCTTCGGGTAAGATGCCCTTTGCTGGCACGCAAAGCTTGTACCCACGTGCGGGGTATAGGCTTTTTTCTTGTATCGCAGACTCACTGGATGCGCTGGGCCATCCAGGAGAAACCCTTGAAGGCGGTGTGGAATGGTGGATGACTCGAGTGTGTTGATCCCCCCGTATGGTGGGAGGCTGGTGAACCTGGTGGCGTTCGACGGAGAGCGCGAGACGCTGATGGCTGAGGCCAATCAGTACCCCACACTCCAGATTTCGGATCGCAACCTCTGTGACCTGGAGTTGTTGGCAACCGGTGGCTTCTCGCCGCTCAACCGCTTTATGGGACAGGCTGACTACCAGCGTGTCCTCACCGAGATGCGGCTGGCGGATGGGACCCTCTTCCCGATACCGGTGACGCTGACAATCAACAGGGAAGACCTACCAACGCGCGGCGAGTGGATCACGCTCTGTGACTCGCGCAACTACATCATCGCTATGATGCGCCTGGAGGAGGTCTTCCGCTGGGATCCAACGCGTGAGGCGCGGCTGGTGCTGGGATCGACCGACCACCGGCATTCGCTCGTGTCCGAGATGGCGCGTTGGGGCGACCTGTGCATCTCTGGCGAGTTGCGCGTCATCAACCTCCCGAAGTACTACGACTTCACCGATCTGCGCCGGACGCCTGTGCAGGTTCGAGACCTGTTGGCCCGATTGGGCAATCACAAAGTGGTGGCTTTTCAAACGCGTAACCCGATGCACCGGGTGCATGAGGCATTGACCAAGCGTGCAGCCGAACGCGTAGGGGGGAGTCTGCTCATCCACCCTGTCGTGGGTCTCACCAAGCCCGGCGATGTCGACCACTACACTCGCGTGCGGGTGTACAAGACCCTGGTCGACCATTATTACGAGGGCTACCCGACCGTGCTGAGTCTGTTGCCGTTGGCGATGCGTATGGCGGGGCCACGCGAGGCGCTCTGGCATGCGATCATCCGCCGTAACTACGGCGCAACACACTTCATTGTGGGACGCGACCACGCTGGGCCGGGCAAGGACAGCGCCGGACGCCCCTTCTACGGCCCTTACGAGGCGCAGGAGATGCTGGCGCAGTATGCCGGTGAGTTGGGTGTAGAACCGGTGGCCTTCAGCGAGCTGGTCTACCTCGAAGATAAGGATGACTATGTCGCTCAGGAAGAGGCCCCGGCGAATGCGAAGGCGCTCTTCCTGTCGGGGACTGAGGTGCGCGATGAGTATCTGGCCAAGGGCCGGACGTTGCCTGCCTGGTTCACGCGCCCGGAAGCTGCCGAGATCCTTCACGAATCCTACCCTCCACGTCACAAACAGGGGTTCTGTGTCTGGTTCACCGGCCTGAGTGGTGCCGGAAAGTCAACGATTGCCAATGCCCTGGTGCCGATGCTGTTGGAGCGCGGGCGCCAGGCAACGGTGCTCGATGGTGACGTAGTGCGAACGCATCTATCCAAAGGTCTTGGGTTTAGCCGCGAGGACCGGGATACCAACATTCAGCGCATAGGGTTCGTGGCGGGAGAGATTGCGCGACACAATGGGACGGTCATCTGTGCTGCAATCAGCCCCTACCGCAACACGCGCAACGAGGCGCGCAAGATGGTGGGCGAGGATCGTTTTGTCGAGGTGTATGTCGACACGCCGATCGAGGTCTGTGAAGAACGCGACGTGAAGGGTATGTACGCGCGTGCGCGACGTGGTGAGATCAAGGGCTTCACGGGGATTGACGATCCCTACGAGGAACCGCTCAACCCCGAGCTTGCGCTCCAGACCGTGGGGAGGACGCCCGAGGAGAATGCGCGCGCGATCGTGGACTATCTCGAGGCTCAGGGATTCCTGAACCACG
>JAXDDP010000162.1:0-28950 GCA_034676785.1 Anaerolineae bacterium
GTCACCCCACGCTTCGACAAGTCCCAGCAGCCTGCCGGTGATCCTGACTGCCGTCTCGGCTGCAAGCGCCGTCACAACCAGCGCGCTTCCCCCGACGATGTCGCCACCCCAACCCGCAACCCCATCCCCGCACAGTCCCTCCGCCTCGGTGACTTCTACTGGGGCTACGGCTCCGGCGTCGTCGCTACCAAGGTCCCCGGGTGGGGCGAATTCGTCATTGCCGAACTCACCCAACCCTTCAACCGCTCCGACGTCTCCTACTTCTTTCCCCTGATGGCCTTGACCGAGCAGCGTCTCGGCTTCCGGCCCAGAACCGGCGCCTTCGACGCCGCCTTTGACGCCTTCTACGTCTACGACCACTTCCACCGCGACGACGACCCCCGCGCCTTCGCCGCCGTCCCTTTCGTCCAGAAGGGTGGCTATGCAGCCAAGGACCGCCGCTTTGCGCCTGATGGTCGTCCCTTGTGCGCTGCCGGGCTACCGATGCCCTGCCTCTTCACCTACATCGACCGTACCCTCACGCTCATCGAACACGAGCGCGCCAAGTACGGCTGTCCCCTCCAGCACGCTGAAGGCTCCAGCTCCTGCCCCATTGGCCACAAACGCTGGCCCAAGGGCGGCTGTACGACCACGCTGCCCACCAGCATCGGCGCGCGCCTGCGCTACACCCTCGACCGCGAGTCCCCCGCCTACAAGGACGCCTATCGCCAACGCACCGCCACCGAGCGCATCAACAGCCAAGCCCAGGCGCTGGGCATCGAACGGCCTCACCTCCGCAACGGACAAGCCATCGCCAACCGCAACACCCTGATCTACACCCTCATCAACCTGCGCCTGCTCCAGCGCATCCGCCGGCGCCGCCCCGCCACCGACTGACCAGGCCCCCAGATAAGCGTAACCAGTCATTTCACTGGTTACGCTTTTTCACGCCTCCAGCGTAACCAGTCAGGACTTGTCCAACCCTCCTCGCGAGCATTGGTGCCTACCTTACCAGCTCATAGAGCTCCTGTGGGAGATCGTAAGGATCTGTCTTAATGCCCTCGCGAGCATTGGTGCCTACCTTACGGGTGTAGCCTAGTGGGGGGTTCTGCTGCCCATCGCGTCTTAATGCCCTCGCGAGCATTGGTGCCTACCTTACCTTTCCCCTGGAGAATGGTTCTATCTTCGTTCTGTGTGTCTTAATGCCCTCGCGAGCATTGGTGCCTACCTTACCTAGAGTGGTCTCAGAAACTTCCGGCAGTAGTAGAAGGTCTTAATGCCCTCGCGAGCATTGGTGCCTACCTTACACCAGTTTGCATCATCGCGCTAGGACGCGTACAGAAGCGCTGCGTGGCGATTTCGGCACGTGTCTCCCGTGTCCCCGTCACCCTCTCGCAAAGACACGTTTTCGATGCAATCTGCGGCATCTTCTAACCGCGATCGAACCCGACCCGAATGCACAAAGCGCCCCCGATTGCGCCCCACCGCCTGCCAGCGCTGTTTCCGTCGCTGAGGCATTATGGTTAGAAGCCTACACCTCGAACCTCAACGCCCGCGACCAGCGCATATATCCTACTGTATTCTGTGCAACTTCGCAAGCACGCTGAAGACCGCAGCAAGTCAGCGCATCGTTAGTCTGTGCCACCAAGCCATGGGTGATGCTCACCTGACGATGCAGAGCGGCCTGCTCGACGGCGATGAGTCCGATCCTGCCGTCTTGGCCGCGTCGCGCACAGGCGCGGAATGCACCAGGCGATGGCCGGCCTGCTGCCTCGCGCAGCAGCAAGCGCCCGGATCCTGGTGTCCAACGCCGTCTGCGGCTGCGGCGAACCAGCGGACAGGTCACGAAGCCGCGGAAGAGGGTCATAGCGCCCGAGGGCTACTCCATGGAGTTGACGTAGCTCTCCAGCTCCTGCAGGAAGGTCGCCGTGTAGTCGTCCGATGTGTGCTCGACGTTCCAGAGCCCAGACCCCTGGATCTCGGGGCTCGGAGCCCATCGCCCCAACCACTCCTCTGACGGAGGGTCAATCGCTGGTCCCGGCCGGAAGTTGCTCAGGAGCGCGATCGCCTGCTGCTCGATGTTCCCGCGACGGGTGTGAGGGCCGGGCGCATCGCCGATGCTCACCCACAAGAAGGGCATCTGGCGGATATGATCGCTCACAGCCCTCTCCAGCGGCCGTTCGGCCCTGGTTACGGACGAGGGCGCGCTTGACCCGACGTCCCACTGCGAAGCGACGTCGGCAGGCCAGCTATCACGGCGGATCAGGGCACGACCGACGTGTTGTCGGAAGATCGAGCCGCGATGGTTGCCGCCACCTGCGTTCCTACCGCCCATCGTGCCCTGGTGCGTGGACAGGCGATCCCAGAGCGTGCGACCCGAACCTGCCTTCAGGGCGTGGGTGCCCACACGGACGACGCGCGCGCCTTCCCCGGATGTGGTGCGGATCTCGCCAGGCTCGAAGAAGAAGTAGACGCCCCGCAGCGGCCAGTCCATCCGGCCATCGCAGTTGGCAAGCAGACGCTTCCCACCGATCTTGGCTTCAAGCCGATCGAGGATGGTGTAGAAACGTCTGACGTCCTCCAGTCGCCGAGCCATCATATGCGTTGGCTCAACCATTGCAGTTGCTTTCCTACTCCCAAGCCTTCCATCGGTACTTCGACGCGACACCCGAGGGCCGCCAGCGGTTCGACAAGATGCTCGCGGTATTTCACCCCTGCCAATATGATGATCCGGTCACCAGGCTCAACGATGACCTCGCGCAGATCCAAGAGCACCTGCTCGGCCCACGCTCTGCGTCGGGCAACTGGCATCCGATTCAGCGTCTCGTTGTAAGGGGCGATGATCTCACTAGGACCCGTAAGGCCATACTTCGCCGAGAGTATGAACCAGGCGTCCGCTACCTTCTCCGCGTAGGCTGATGCCTTGGTGAACCAGGGAGAGGTATAGAGATGCCTGGCTTGTCGAGGCGTGTCAGCCTTGCTGGCGACGCACGCTACGAGTGCGATGGTTCTTGACATGCTCCACCCCCTTCATAGCGGACACCTTTAGCTGCTGCACGCGCAAGCTATCTTCAACACGGAAACAGGCGGTGTTCCTCCGCACCAGCATCGCGCCTAGTCCAGCGTGTCTAGCACCGCTTCGTACTGTCTGGCGATGTCCTCCGGTAGATCCCCGTTGATCTGCACCAGGATGTTGTCTTTGGCAAACACCCACGAGAAGAACAGGGCACTGCTCTCTGCAAGAGACGTATAGTATGTTCTCAGAATATCAAGGTCCGACTGGGAGGAGAAGCTGAAGATACGGCCTCCGCAGTCGGGGCAGAGTGACGGGATGAAGAACCGGCTACCCTCAAGGGCTACCATCGGAGCCATGCCATAGTCGTCCTTGGTCAGCGGACGCACGTTCACGGCCTCCAGCCCAGCGTTGCTGAATGCCTCGGCAACCTGAGCGCTCGTCCATCCCGCCAGGGCTGGCGCCTCAGTGGGAGGCAGCACCGTAGCTGTCGGCTCCGGCGTAGCGGTCGGCTCCAGCGTAGCGGTTGGCTCCGGCGTGGCAGTCACGACGACCTCGACGAGCTGTGTCACGACGACGGTGACAGGTACCTCCTTCGTCACCTCAGCGACAACGGTAACGGGCACCTCGCGCGTTACTTCAATGACCTGTGGCTCCGGCGCACTACACGCGGAAATCAGGATCCCAATACAGGCAACAACAGTGAGGATCCGAAGACCAAACGTCCCTAGCCTTTGCATGCATCCTCCTATTCGTCTCTACGGTTGGTTCTCGCCGACACAATTCGGCGCCTCAGTTACGGCGCTGTAGCCGTCGCGATGCCGCCGCCATACCGCTTGGCAGCGATACCGACAGAGCCAGGAGCCGATCCACAGTGATTGCGTTTCCTCCGGCCTGTTGCGGCAGGTAGCCCCCGATACCGATGGTCATCAAATCCAAGCCCAGTCTGCCAGAATCCCTAGCACGCCTCGAGGCGCGCCGATCGCCTCGAACTCCGTGCGCGCCGCCTCCATCTCGCGTAGACCGTCAGTGAGCCGGGGGTCTCGGTCGTCGCAGTCCACCTGGAACGCGTCGCGATAGCGCGCGACGGCTGCGTCCGCGCTCCTGAGGTACGCCGAGGTGCGCGCGTCGCGCTCGCTCTGATGGCTACGGCGGCGAACGATGCGAGGATGACGAGCACGCAGATGGTAGGGAGCAGCCACCTGCGCATCTTTGTCTCCCGTGGCCGCTACAGTCTTCGCCGCGGCTCAGGACTGCCAGAACGCTGCCAAGTCATAGGCACGCCCGACCGCCAGAGGGCGCAATTCGGCTGGTACCAAGTCCTCAAGAGCGACGTGGTGCTTCGTCTCGAATGCCACGAGATCCTCCCGGATGGCACGCAATTGCTCCAGCCACTGCTTACCACCGGTAGTCTGCGGCAGCCCCAAGGTGTCTCGAACGTTGCTGTCCATCGCCGGGCCTATACGGCCCTCAGTCAGGAAAATGGCCGCTTTGGTGATACCGACGCAGGAGACCTGCCCTCCGTACGTGATGTCGCGGAGAACTACCCAGAGTTGGCTGAGTGCTTGCTTTTGTTCTGGCGAGAGCCGGTCGATCGTGCGCAGCGTTGTGTTGCCCAAGGCACGGACATACTGCATGGCCTGTCTATGCACGTCTTCCAGGTACGGAGGGTCGTGCACCGCGTCAGCGTGGAGATCGCGCAGCGGTTTCGGCCGCCCTGCCCGCCAGCCACCCAAGGCCCATTTCCAACAAGCAGTCGCCTCCAGACTGTCGATGCCATACATCGCACAGGTCTGGCGCCAACGCCTCCATCGGGCCACCCCGTAGGGACGGTCCTTCATGTACTGAGCATAGATACGCAGAACGTCGTCGGGAGTCATCATTGACAGGTAGGCGACGCGGTGCTTCTCCGGCGACGCCGCGTTGGGAATGGTACCCATTGGATCACCTCCCGCTACTACTCACTCCGACTTGCCAAACATGCCCAGCGCCCGCTGGTACGCATCAGCAAACGGAAGCTGCAGGTCCAGCGACGGGTCCACGCGCTGGAACGCTACGTACATCAGACAGAGCAGATGCAGCCCGCTGAACTGCTCGCCCTTGAGCGATTGGAGCATGTGCTTGCGCTCCGGGTCCGTGTAGTCGAGCCCGCCCTGGGCCTTCAGCGCGATCTCGGACCCGATCGCGAACACCGCCGCGTCGTCCATCCCTTCGAAGCGCTCCAGCGCGTCAAGGCAGTACATCACGACGGCCGGGTCGCGCTCCTCCAGCGCCTCCAGGTTCGTGGCTCCTTGTGGCCGCGTTGTCACGGCTGAGTCCTCAACTGCATCCTCACGCCACACGTACCACCGATCCAGCCCCAGCAGCTTGGCGACCTCGTCCACGAGCCGGAACTCGTCGCCGGGGGCATAGCTGCGCATCGTCCTCTGCCACGCCGCGAAGATCGAGGAGTGCTGCAGTACCATCACGGTCCCGGCCCACGATATCCGACCTGTGCTTGCCGATTGGGATCTCGCAGTACTCGGGGTCGGCAAGCTCCTAGCATCCCAGGTGCCATTCTGTCTCTGATTCGTACCACGTGTCACAGTCCCGGCCACCTCGGTGTGCCCAGTGCCATATGTTGACGGATCCACAGCGAGGCACCAATGAGGACCCGCAAGCTGGGCGAGGCCCTAGCTGTGCTCAGACCTTCTCGTCGGCTTCGCTGACAGCGGACAACATAGGACCAGCGCCTCCACGCAAGGTTGTTTTGACAAGGCTGAGAGTATACCTAGTATATATGTCGTCAACCGCACCCGTCGATTCCCGAAAGCTAGGCCTACCTATGATACCAAACGTATTCTCCTCCCCGGCCCGGCACAGCGGTTGCACTGATTCGATGGGCCCCTTGTGCTGGTGTTCGACGACAGCCGCGGCTACAACCCCGTGAGCTGCTACCGCGAACTGGATCTGCAAGTGGCCCGCTTCTTGTCCCTAAGCGCTGGTGAGTAACTCGATTGTCTCGTCGAGTTCCTCGTGGGCGCAACAAAGGGAATAGCTGAACTGGAAGCGAGACAGACCGACATCTCTCAGTGGATAGTGAGCTGTCACATACGACACACCGTTGTGGCCACCGGATCGGCAGTGTGAGGCGGTGCCCAGTAGACAGCACATCGCCACATGAACCGCATAGAGCTGACGGAGCATAGCACGGAAAGGGCAGTACGGCTTATGGAAGGTCATAAGCGAGACGAGGCCCTGCAGAGCCTGCGAGTGAGCAGGGCCCATCTGGAGGAGTTTGCCGCGAGGCTGACGGCGGCTACGCTGATCATGCCTGAGGTTGCGGTAAGCTTGGAGGAGCTTCATTGGGCCATTGACGCACTAGAAGGCGCTGGTCCCATGGATTTGGATGTCGCTACTCTCGATGCCAGCCTTGGTCACTTACAGCATATTCTGCCAATGATGCCGGAGTATAGTGCCGCGACCGGGACCTTGGTTCACGCAGCGACAACATCGGGAACTTCGCTTGTCTACACTGCTTTCTCGACTGGCAAGCTGGTCATGGGGCCGGAGGACAGCCAGTATGCGGAGGAACAGGCCTTGCTGTACGATAAGATACAAGCAACTCACAAGCGACCAGACCAGGTCCGTGAGCTGCTGAGTTCACTGGCGAGTGAGTCGACGCTTCGGCGATTCGATGCGGCTCGCGAGGGCTACGACCTCGTCAAGGCTCGGATTGGGCATCGCCAAGGCGCGGCTACAAGCATCCGCACTTTGCTCGACGGAGTGAAAGGCGACCTCTGGGCGGCTGCCCGACATCATGAGGGCGAGAATGTAACTTGGCGCACGATGGCTGCTAGGTTAGCGCCGAACGCAGATAACGAAGCACGGGCCCTCATTGCGGCTCAAGAGCACATACGAAACGGCGTCTACAGCGATCTGTCGGACATCCTAAAGGACCGTGAAGGAGCACACGTCCGAGACCTTGAGACCGCCTGGACGAGAACGCTGGATCACATATGGGTGGTAATGAACATGGTGGATCTCCGTCGCATGCCCCCCAGCAAGTGAAGGAGGAGGCTGCAAGGTGGCTGGAAGTGATGAACCGGCTTCCCTGAGCGTTGCTGAGCTTGAGAGCGCAATCAGGGACGAGGTAAACAGACCTAGACTGCAGTACGCGCTGATCAGCGACAGCGGGTACTGGGAGATGATCTGCAGTGCTCTAGACGTCATTGGCGACACCGCACTGGCGACGAGGTGGTATCGTCACCAGATGCAGGAGCGTGCAGAGCCGGGCGAGCTGTATGTGCTACTCTACGGAATACTCCAGATACTCTTTGTCCAGCAGGATGCTGTGAGCAATCTGGCTGATGCATTAAAGATCGACAACGAGATCAACGCGGCGCTGAAAGAGATCCGCGACCTAAGGAACAGGAGCGTCGGCCATCCGACGAAGATAGGACCGGGGGAGGGTCGAGCCTTCAACTTCATCACGAGGCGTTCAATGTATCGGTCAGGCTTCGATCTGTTGACAATCTCGCGGGATGAAGAAGTGGTTTTGACACATGTTGACGTGGAAAAGCTGATCGGTCAACAGGAGGCCGAGCTACGAAAGACGCTCTGCCGGGTTCTGGCAAAGATGAGGGCAGATGAGATGGAGCACCGAAGTCAATTCCGAGATAGCAAGTTGGCTGCTTTGTTCTCGGCTGATCTCCGCTACTACTTCGAGAAAGTCGAGGAGGCAATCGAAGCAGAATCCGTGGCAGAGAGGGAGTCTGGGGTAGGTATGCTGGATGTCATCTGGGATGACCTGCGGCGCTTCAGAACGGCATTGGCCGACCGCGGGATTCTTGAGGCCTACAATGTTGAGAAAGATATCGAGGAGATCGAGTACCCCCTCTCGGAACTGCGCCTCTGGTTTCAGGACCCAGAGGCGTCCAAGCTCAACCGCGCGGATGTCCTCATTTTCTCTGCGTTCGCTAGACTCAGGATGGGCCGGCTCGCCGGCATCGCACGTGATCTAGACAGAGACTACGCGACGGATTTGTAGGGAGTTCGTGCTAGCGAACGTGCCGTAGGCAGACCGGACGAACACCGGGCGCCTTACGAAGCCGTTGAGACAGCCGCTGACGCGTGGACCCGTTACCTCCTGTACTTCTATCGTGCCAGAGCGAGTGCCTGCTGCCAGCTGTGCTGACCTGCAACGCAACGTAACTTGCCACCCACGCGGTACGGCAGTATGATGAGGGCGGCGGGGCGACGTAGAGTCCTATTCCTCAATCAGGGAGTGCGCGATGCGATCGATCTTTGACCTATGTGAACCGCGAGACGAGGTCCTGAAGGGTGAGTTACGCGAGGATATCTTCGCAGCGCGGCTTAAGGACGTGATGGACGGGACCGCTGATCCCGTCTACGGGGTCGCAGAGACCTTCTTCGAGAACACGTATCCCACGCAGGGGCTCAGAGCGCTTCTCGGCGATGCACTGCGCCGGCTCGTGGGAAGGGCTGAAGGAACGAACGCCATCATCCGCCTGGAGACGGCCTTTGGTGGCGGCAAGACCCACAGCCTGATCGCCCTATACCACGCAGCAAGCGGGCACATCGAGCCGAGCGTGATTCAGCAGATCACCGCGGAATCCCTCCGTGCCCCGGCGCCCGGCGAGGTCCGCGTGGCCGGCGTCGTCGGTTCCGATCTGGATCCCACCATCGGCATCAGCCATCCCGAGCACGGGGTCACGTCCCTCACGCTATGGGGCGAGCTCGCCGTCCGGTTGGGGGGCAGGGCCGGCTACGCGCTGGTCGAGGAGAGCGACGTCAAGAAGATCGCGCCCGGCACCGGGCTCTTCGAGCGCCTGGTCGGAGACCAGCCCACGCTCATCATGATCGACGAGATCGCGCGACACCTGCGCGCCGCGATGGCCGTTCCCGCCATTACCGGCCAGTCTACACTGGCTGACCAGACCATCGCGTTCCTGATGTCCCTGCTCGAATTCGCTGCCAGTAAGGAGCGCTGCATGGTGGTCCTCACCCTCGCCAGCGAGTCCGATGCCTTTGCCGCCGAGACCTCCGTCTTGCGTCAGAAGCTGGCAGAGGCCCTGCAGATATCCGCACGCCAGGAGCGGGTGCTCACCCCGACGGCCGAGGGCGAGATCTATGCCATCGTCACCCACCGGCTCTTCGGGTCGATCAACCGCGCTGGAGCCGAGGAGGTCCTCAGGGCGTACGGCAGCTATTACCGGGCCATGCTGGAGCGCAACGCCGAGCTCCCGCAGCGGAGTACGCGCGCCGAGTACCAGGAGGAGATGCGGCAGGCCTATCCCTTCCACCCCGAGCTGCTCACTACCCTCAACCGCAAGACGGCGACAATCCCCAACTTCAACCAGACGCGTGGCGCACTCCGCCTGTTGGCTTGGACCGTCCGCAACCTCTGGGAGCAGAGACCGGGTGATGCCTGGATGATCCATCCCTACCACCTCGATCTGGCCCAGCCCCAGATCGCAGAGGATCTGACCTCGCGCCTCGACCGCCCGAAGTTCCGGCAGGTGATCGAGTCGGACATTGTGAGTCCCCTGCTTGGCACCTCCGCCCACGCACAAGACATCGACCGTCCGCTGCTCGCAGCAGGCAAGCCGCCCTATGCCCAGCGCTTGGCGACCACGGCCTTCCTGCACAGCCTTACGCAGGGGATCGCTTCCGGCGTCGACCTGGGCGACCTCACCCTGGCGACACTGACGCCCGACGGAAGCGGTGGCGGTGACGATCCGGCCATCGTGGCCAGGACGCTCGAAAGGCTCGTGGAGACGGGGTGGTTCTTGGAGTATGATGGCCACCGCTATCGCTTCAAGACCGAACCGTCGATCAACAAGATCATCGCCGACGAGATGCTGCAGGTGAGGAACACAAAGGCCAAGGGCGAGATCGATGGGCGTATCCGCCAGATCTGGAAGAAGGGCTATTTCCAGCCCGTCTATTTCCCGGTTGAAGCTGTGGATGTGGATGATGACGCGGACGCTCCCAAGCTCGCTATCATGCACTACGAAGCGTGCGCGATCTCAGCCGCGGCAGCTTCTCCCCCGGACCTCGTTCGCAAGATCTATGAGTACACCGGCACCCTGGAGTCGTTCCGCAAGTTCCAGAACAACGTGATCTTCCTGGTGGCTGACGAGGATCAGGTTGCCAATATGGTGGACGTCGCCCGCCGTTATCTGGCCATCGGGCGCATTGTCGATGACGCGGACCGCATGGCCGAGTTCAACAAGGAACAGCGTGACCGGCTCCGCAAGGAGCGCGATGGCGCCGAGCTGGATGTGCGCGTCGCCATCACCAAGGCCTATCGCTATCTGTTCTACCCTTCGGGAGATGCCTCGAAGTCGGATGCCTTTCTGCAGCGGGAGACCTTGCCGGCTCAGGATCAGGGCGAGGTCGAGAAGGACCAGTCCAACGTCGTTCTGCGGGTACTCCGCTCGCTGAAGAAGGTGCTCACAGCCGACGACGACCAACTCTCGGCCCTCTATGTCAAATCCAAGGCGTGGGGTCAGAACCAGACGAGTATGTCCACCGAGGATCTGCGCAGGGCGTTTGCTCGTCAAATCGGGCTGCGGATCCTGCTGGACGTGAATCAGTTGCGCAAGACGATCAAGAACGGCGTGGACCAGAGAGTCTGGATCTACTACGATTCGGAGGAGGAATTCGGCTACGACTACGAGTCGCCACCTCCCGTCTGGCAGATCAGCGAAAGCTGTCTGCTCTATCTCCCCGAGGAAGCAGAACGCCTACACATCCACATCAAGGGCAAGTGGCAGCCCGAAGGCGGTGGGGAAGGCGGGGGAGAGACCGAGAAGCGCCTATGCCCTGTCTGCGGCAGGCCGGAGGACGAATGCATCTGCGGCATCGGCCCCGGAGGTGGAGGCGCGACTGTGCCCTCTCAGATGCAGGGACAGGGCGCGGTAACGCAGGCCTTTCAGCAGGTGGCTGACCAGTGCCAGGAGCACAGCGTCACGCAGCTTCGCCGTCTGCAGATCACGATCGAGGGCTACGGCAAGCAAATCGCCAACGATATGCGGGCGTTGGGGCTGGCCATCCCGCAGTTTGGTAAGGCGCTCATAGCGGTCGATCAGACACTACAGGCGACCTTCGGATCTGCTGACACCCACGAATCCTACGAACAGACATTCAGGGGGAGCTGGGACCGCTACAAGCGGCTCAAGTCCATCACCGATGCCTTTGGACAGGAGGCGGGAGAGTTGAAGGCCAAGATGATCGTGGCGGCATCCTTTGATCCGTCGATCGACATCGCGGGTGCACAGTACGCGATAATTCGCGACGTGTTGGCCACGCTGGAGTTGGGCAAGATGACGCTGCAAGCGGTCGTTGTTCCGCCGTCAGAGCAGGAAGCGAATCAGTGAAGATCAAGGCGTTGAGCTTTCGCCAGCCCTGGGCCGAGCTGGTGCTGCAGGGCCGGAAAACCCTGGACCTGCGTACCTGGAGCACCCGGTACCGCGGGCCCTTGGCGGTCTATGCTTCCCAAACGGTTGAGAAGGAGCACTGTTTCGAGTACGGACTGGACCCTGGCGCCCTGACCGCGGGGGCCGTGATCGGCATCGTTGACCTGATCGACGTTGTGGAGCTGGATGAGGCAACCTACGCCTCCCGCGCCGCCGAGCATCTCGGTGTCAGGCACTTCCGGCCACCGAGGTTTGGCTGGGAGCTCGCCAATCCGCGCACGCTTGCGGAACCCGCACCCGCCCGCGGTCGCTTGCTGCTCTTCGAGGTCGAGATCCCTGGGGCAGCCACCGAGGGCGAACGCGACGCTCTCCCTGCACCGGCCCCCGCCGATGCGAACTCGACGGAGTTGCAGCCGGACGGCCTCTGGGGAGAATCGGCGCCCTTTGAAATGCGCGTGGTGCCAGAATCCGATACGAAGGCCGGGGGATTCAGCTATCGCCTGGCGATCTACCAGCGCCGGGTGGCGCCGCCCGCCGCTCAACGCAGCCTCTACCGCCAGGATCCTGAGCAGATGGAGCACCTGGTGGAGCTGGGGGGCGTACCGCTGCGGGCCGTCGCCGATCAGGTGTTGGCTGCCCTGCGCGAGAATGGCTACAAGGCCACCGATCTTGCGCTGGGCCGGCGCGAGCCCTTCGCGTTGCAGGAGGAATGGGGCGTACGCTTGGCGCTGCTTTTCCTGGCCACCAAGCCTATTACCAAGATACGCCGCATCGAGGCCATCTCGGCCGGCATCCGCGAGATGACTAGCGAGGAGCTCTACTATTGGTTCAGCAAGTGTACCAGTCACGCCCGCGCCGAACGGGCGCAGAAGGCACTGCGTGCCTTGCTAGCAGACGAGTAAGGAAGGGTTAGACCCCAATGACGCGACCGAGACTGCTCATCGAATCCTGGCTGCCCATCGAAGCGATTGGCGCTGAGAGTAAGCGCGAACGCGGCGCGAGCAGCGCACTGCCGCCGCTCTACTTCCTGCACGTCTGGTGGGCGCGCCGACCGCTGATCGCGAGCCGAGCCGCCGTGCTCGCCGGCGTACTGCCCGCCTGGTCCCCGGATTGGCCCCGGTCGTTGCGTGCCAAGTTCCCCGACGTGGAAACCTACCACCAGTGGTTCCTGCAGCTCATCGGCATTACCGGTGATCCGGTGGAAGCCCGCAAGCTGATCGATTGGGCCAACGCGAAGGATATCCGCCTCGATTTCAATCCCTACGGGGGCGCGCCTCGCGCGTTCACAGTCAGCCCATTGGCCGAGGACTTGGTAACAATGCAAGCCCTGCTAGAGCTCACGTGGGGGACTCGCGACCTCAGCGTCCTGGACCCGTTTGCGGGGGGCGGATCAATTCCCTTCGAAGCATTGCGCTATGGCTTCAGAACCATCGCCAATGATCTCAACCCCGTGGCGGCGGTAGTCCTCAAGGCAACCCTAGACTATCCAGCCCGGTTCGGCCCCGAGCTAGCTGAGGGAATACGCCGATGGGGCAGTGTCTGGGCCGATCGCGTCAAGGGCGAACTGGACCCCTACTTCCCAAAGAAGTCAGGCGAGAACATCTATGCCTACCTTTGGGCTCGTACCGTAGCCTGTCCAACCACTGGCAAGCCGGTGCCGCTCAGCTCCAACTGGTGGTTGAGCAAGGATCCGCCGGTGGCCGTGAAGGTGATCGCCGAGCCCTGGATGGATGAGCCGCGCTTCGAGATTGTCCGGGGAGAGAGTGCGGTCGCCACCAACCCGGACAGGGGTAGCGTCAGCCGCGGAGTAGGCCGTTCCCCGTGGACAGGTGCGACGGTCGATAGCGACTATATCAAGGCTGAGGCGCAGGCAGGCAGAATGGGTGACATACTCTACGCCGTCGCTCTGAGGGTGCCAGGCGGGTTTGAGTTCCGGCTACCCACTTCCGAAGACGAGGCAGCCCTCAAGCAAGTTCAGAGCACGCTGATGCTGAAAAAACGAGAGTGGATGGCGAAAGAGATGCTGCCGTCTGAGGTGTATCCTAGTGGTAACGACAAACGCCCATTGATGTACGGCATGCCAACTTGGGCTGATTTCTTCTCGTCCCGTCAGCTGCTATCGATGGGAACTATCGTAGAAACACTACAGCAAGTGTGGCGTGATATGGACCAGGCGTTGTCTGAACAGCGTGCTGCTGCCATAGCGACGTACCTGGGTCTGGTCGTTTCCAAGTGCATCGACTATGACTCTCGCCAGACATTCTGGGATACTGCGCGCGGTGTCCGTCATGCTTTCAGTAGACACGATTTCGCGTTCCGGTGGAACCCCGCGGAGTTCGACGCATCAGACAACCTGGTTCCCTGGACAACGAGCCAGGTAGCGGATGCATACTCGAGCCTTTCCGAGCTTGCATGTCCATCGCAACACTCGTTCGATAGAGCTGACATCAGGAACAATGCAGGGAACGTGGAGGTGACCCAAAGGTCGGCACACTCCCTGTCCAGTGTTGGCGATGCTTCAGTCTTGAACATAACGGTTGATCCACCCTACTACGACAATGTCCAATATGCTGAGCTCTCGGACTTCTTCTATGTCTGGCTGAAACGAAGTGTAGGTCATCTTTTCCCAGAGTTCTTCACCGACGAGCTCACCAACAAGGACGACGAAGCCGTGGCCAACCCCGCGCGTTTCGAGGGACTGGGCAAGAGCAAGAAGGAGCTCGCCAAGCAGGACTACGAGCGCAAGATGCTTGCCGCCTTCCGTGAGATGCACCGCGTGCTGCACCCCGATGGCTGCCTCACGGTGATGTTCACGCACAAGAAGGTCGAGGCGTGGGATACCCTTGCCACCGCCCTGATAGAGGCCGGCTTCACTATTGAGGCTTCCTGGCCCGTGCACACCGAGAGCGAGCACTCGCTCCACCAGGCCAAGAAGAACGCAGCAGCCTCCACCATTCTGCTTGCCTGCCGCAAGCGTGACGTGTCGCGCGGAGACGGTCAGCACGCGTGGTGGGACGACTTGCAGGCCAGTGTCCGCCAGACCGCGCGGGAGAAGGCCGAACAGTTCGCCGCGCAGGGCATACACGGCGTCGACCTCTATCTCAGTACCTTCGGTCCCACGCTCAGCATTATCTCCGAGCACTGGCCTGTGCTTACGAGCGAGGTCGATCCCAAGACCGGCCAGCCGCGGACCCTACGTCCCGAGACCGCGCTCGATCTTGCCCGCGAGGAGGTCATCCGTCTGCGCAAACAGGGCCTGCTCCTCGGTCGCGACATCCAGTTCGACCCCGTCACCGACTGGTACCTTATGGCCTGGGATGCCTTTGCCGCCCAGCAATTCCCCTATGACGAGGCCCGCAAGTTGGCCATCGCGCTCGGCGTGGACCTCGACCACGACATCATGAGCATCGAGCGGCTCGCGGTCAAGAAAGGCCAGTACGTCGCTCTCCAGGAGCCTGCCGACCGCCGCAAGCGCGGGATGGTCGATGAGGACGCGCGCGATTTCGCTCACTGGATCGACGCAGCGCATGCCGCGATGATGATCTATGCCGAGGATGGCGCCGGACCGTGTGAGGTCTTCCTCCGCGAAACCGGCCTGCGCCGCGATGGTACCTTCCGGAACCTGTTGCAGGCGCTGCTCAACGCAATCCCGCGCACCCGCATCAAGGGCAAGTTCCTGCGCCCCGAGGCGGAGACCCTGGAGGCGATGCGGCTGGCTTTCTTCGATGACATCGTGGCGCCCACCGAGGAGGAGCCGCAGATGCCGCCAGGTGTGCAGATCGGCTTGTGGGAGGAAGAGATGGAAGACGACGCCGAAGATGAGGACTCGGACGAGGACTAGTCCGTGAGCCTAGCGGATCGCATACGCCGGTTCGTGCTGGAGAACACTATCGAGCCCGCGCGTTCGCAAGGGCGCCCAATGGTGACCCTCGTCGCGGGCGAGATCCACAGTGCGCTGGGATTGGAGAATCGCATGCCCGCGGTGTGCGGCGCCATGGACGCTGAGAAGTTCCTGGCGCTTGCGCGCGTCCGTTTGGTCAACCGGCGCGGCCCGCATCAGGGCAGCACGGCAACCTGGGTCTTTGCTCTGGAGTAGACAAGCATGGCCGATAGGCACGCTCGACTTCCCGACCACCCATTCCGCATCTACTACGGTCCGGCCGACAACCCGCTGGAGAGCTTCTACATTCCCGCGCTGTCGGCGAGCATTCGCTATGATCGCAGCGCGGGCTATTTCAGTTCGTCGGCCCTGGCCGTGGCCGCCGCCGGTGTCGCCCGCCTGATCCAGAGCGGCGGGCGCATGCGGCTTCTCGTAGGCGCGCAACTCACCCGGCCTGACGTTGAGGCAATCCGTCGTGGTCACGATCTGCAGACCACGCTCAGTGAACGGCTGCTTGAGCACTTCCCCGATCCCCAGGATGCGCTGCTACGGGAGCGGCTGCAGGTGCTGGCCTGGATGGTCGCCGAGGGCACGCTGGAGATCAAGGTCGTCCTGCCCGTCGATGCCAATGGGCTACCGATCCCTGCGGATTCTACTCAAGACTATTACCACCCGAAGTCCGGCATCTTCACCGATGCGGCAGGCAACCAGGTGGCCTTCACGGGGAGCATCAACGAATCTGAGACGGCCTGGAAGAAGAACTACGAACAGTTTGCCGTCTACACCACTTGGGGGGAAGGTAGCTCGTACGTGCCGGTGGTCGCGGAGCGCTTCGAGCGCCTATGGCGCGACCAGGAGCCGGACTGGATCGCCATGCCTGTGCCGCAGGCCGTCGAGCGGCGCCTTCTCAAGTACCGGCCGGCCGAACGCCCGTCGCGCGATCCGCTTGAGCCCGAGCCCGCGGAAGAGGCCTGCAAGGAAAGCTCGGAGACCTTCATCGCTGGCAGCCCACGCGCGGAGCGCATCCTTTTCCAGTTCCTGCGCGACGCGCCCTATATGCCCAACGCCACCGGTCTCGGTGCCACGACCGCCGCGATCACGCCTTGGCCTCACCAGTCGCGCGTGGCATCCAGCATCCTCGCGCGCTTTCCTGACCGTGCGATGCTCTGTGATGAGGTCGGGCTCGGCAAGACGATCGAAGCTGGGCTGGTCTTGCGCCAACTGCTGCTGTCCGGCTGGGTCCTTCGCTGCCTGATCCTGGCGCCCAAGTCGGTCCTCAAGCAATGGCAGGAGGAGCTCTACGAGAAGTTCGCGCTGAGCATTCCGCGCTACGATGCCGGCAAGTTTCTCGACGTGCGTGATGCCGTCCTTCCCATCGAGCCGCCCAACGGCAATCCCTGGGATGCCGCCGATGTGCTCCTCGCGGGCAGCCAGTTGGCCAAGCGCAGCGATCGTCGCCAGCAGATCCTGTCCGCACGCGGCTGGGACCTCCTCATCGTGGACGAGGCGCACCATGCGCGCCGCAAGGACTTCAAGGAGCGTATCTACCGCCCTAACCAGCTCCTGGGGTTGCTCAATGACCTGAAGGCCCGGCACAGAGTGGCCAGCATGCTCCTGATGACGGCGACGCCCATGCAGATCCACCCTTTGGAGGTTTGGGACCTACTCAGCGTGCTAGGGCTCGGCGGGCGGTGGGGCGCGGACGAGGACGCATTCCTGGGCTTCTTCCAGGAGATGCGGAGCCCCGCCAGCCAGATCGATTGGGAGTTCGTCTACGATATGGTCGGCGACTACCTGCGCACGGGTGGTTGGCTCGACGACGGCTTCCGTCAGCAGGTCCTGGCGGATGTAGGGCCGGTTCAGTGGGCCACGCTGGAGGAGCTGCCGAGCAGCCCGGGCCGGCGTGCTGCCCTGATCAAACAACTGGGCGCGAAGGCGCTGCCGCACGTCAAGGAGATGGCGCGGCGCCATACCCCCCTCAGTCGCTATATCCACCGCAACACCCGGCGGCTGCTGCGCGAGTATGAGAAACGCGGCATCCTGAACGAGACGGTCCCCAGGCGCAAGCCGCACATCGAGCGGGTGCCGATGCAGGATGAGGAGAGTAGCCTCTACAACCGCATCGACGATTACATCACCTACTTCTACCACAAGTACGAGAACGAACGCCGCGGCCTGGGCTTCGTGATGACCGTCTATCGCCGCCGGCTGACCAGCAGCTTCTATGCTGTGCGGTGCAGCCTGGAGCGGCGGCTGGCCTATCTCAGGGGCCAGCTCGATCCGGCGCAGCAGTACACCGACGACGACATCGAGCAGGAGTCGCTGGATCTTGACATCGAGGAGGAGCTCGATCCTGTCGAGCGCGAATACTACCAGGCTGAACTGGAGTATGTCCAGGACTTCATCCAGAGACTCAGGCTCCTTAGTGTCACCGATTCCAAGATGGAGAAGCTCAAAGGGGAACTCGCCCGCATCTTCAAGTCCCGGTCCACGGTCCTGATCTTCACGCAGTACACCGACACGATGGACTACCTGCGGGCGCAGCTCTGTGAGGTCTACGGTCGTCAGGTCGCCTGCTATTCCGGACGCGGCGGCGAAGTCTGGAATGGGATAGCCTGGGTGCCGACCACCAAGGAGGACGTGAAGGAACGCTTCGGGTTGGGTAAGATTCGCATACTGCTGGGTACCGAATCTGCCAGCGAAGGTCTCAACCTCCAGACCTGCGGCGTCCTGATCAACTATGACATGCCCTGGAACCCAATGCGTGTCGAACAGCGCATCGGCCGCATCGACCGCATCGGACAGGAACACGATGAGGTCTGGATCTCCAACTACCTCTACAGGGACACCATTGAGGATCAGATCTACCAGCGTCTGGCGGACCGGATCGACTGGTTCGAGGTGGTGGTTGGCGAACTCCAGCCGATCCTGGCCGAGGTCGGAGAGGCAACCAGACGCCTGGCGATGCTGTCCCCTTCAGAGCGCGAAGCGAGGCTCGAACTCGAGATCGCCGCGCTGAGACAGCGGCTCGACCAGCGTGCGGTGGAGTCGCTTGATCTCGACGCGTACCTCGACAACGATAACGGCCAGACGGGCCCGGAGTCGCCGGTCACGCTGGCGGATCTTGAGCAGGTGCTGACCCAATCGCAGGCCACGGGGCGCCTGTTCCGCCGCCACCCGGAAATCCGCGAGGCCTACCAGCTCTCGTGGAAGGACGAGGTCTTGTCGGTCACCTTTTCGCCGAAGGTCTCTGACAAGCACCCGGACACCGTCTACTTCCTCTCGTACGGCAGCCCGCTGTTGGCCGATCTACTCGCCCACGTGCCAAGCCCGGAAGCAGTCGAACAGGGACCCCTGGTGCGTTGCCAGGTCGAAGGCGAGGTCGAGCTACGCGCCTGGTATCTGCCCGACGCTGCGCATCATCAGACGCCCGCCGCGGTCGCCAGTTTCACAGAGCTGGCGAAGCGACTGGAGGATGCCGGCGATGATGCCAATGGGGCGGACGGAGACGCAGATCGGGCCGCCGGCAACCTGCGAGCTCAGTATGACGCCCTAGTTCGACGCCACAGCGAGGTCCTGAGGCTGCGCCGCCAGGCGGACTACCTCACATTGCGAGTCAAGGGCCAGGCAATGCTCTTGCGGGCGGCTACGGTGGAGATCACGCTGGGGCAATCGCCCGGCCTGTTCGATACCGTAGTCTACCCTTCGGGCTTCACGGAGGTAGCCGTCACCGGGTTGCAGCGCCACGGGTTTCCCTGGGGGCCGCTGCTCGCTCTGGCGTGGGACAAGGGCCTGGCTCCGAAAGAGACCGACCCCTACTACCAGAAGATCGCCTCAGACACTCGCGAATCCCTCCAGGGGCGGTTCAACCAGCTCGTCCAGGAGGCGCGCAAGCTCGTGCCCCAGCTCAGTGGTGCGAAGGAAGCGCTGAAGCCGGATGCCAAGCGCGGGGAGCCTGCAGTACAGACCGAGTCGTACTGAAGGTTAGTGGAGCATGCTTCGGGGCCAGACACGGCTAATGGATCTAGCCCTCTAGAGCAAGGAGTGGGCAATGAGCCTCTTTGAGATTGGTCCAAAGGAGATAGAGGTCCTTGACCCTGGTCCGCTTGTGGATGCTGTCAACCATCTGCTAACAGCTGAAGCCAGCAGGTCCGGCATCCCTCCAAACGGTCTCCATCTCAACCTTAGAGTGAGCGAACCGGATGGAGGGGTTGATGCGCGAGTTCTCGCCCCCGCAGGCAGCACCTCGCAGTGGATTCCAGTCGGCGAGTCCGTCTGGCAAATGAAGGCAGGACCGCTCTCTCCAAAGAACCTCAGGGCTGAGTTCGCCAAACCTGGTGTACAGGACTGCATCAAACGGGGAGGCTGTTATTGCGTAGCCAACGGTGAGGACTACGGCGAAGGGAGGAGAAAGAACTGCGACAAGGCACTTCAGAAATGCTTCCAGGTCGCCGGGTTACCTCCAAACTATCGTTTCTACACAGCTTTTGGTCTCGCGGCCTGGGCGTCGGAGCTTCCAGCTATCGCGGCCCTACCGCAGTTTGGACATCCAGTTGGTGATCTTATGCGGTGGGAAAGGTGGGCTCTGGATCCCCTCCATGCAGTATCATTCGTGACCGATCCCACCCGAGATGGCATCATCCAGGATATCCGGCGTGTCGTACAGGATCGGGTCCCGGAGCCACTCCACATTGTCGGACAAGCGGGCGTTGGGAAGACCCGCTTGGCACTGCAAGCCTTTAGCGGCCTATTAGCAGCCGAACGGCTCCTGTATGCCCCGAGCCAAGAGGACCTGCCGCCAGGACTATTCTCTTGGCTTGAGTTCCACCCTTCATGCGAGCTGATACTCGTAGTTGACGAATACGATGTCCCTCACCAGGACAGATTGAGGGCACAGGCTGTGAGGTGTGAGGGCCGCTTGGTCTTGGTGACCATTGGTCACTCTCAGTCCGACTACTACACCATGCTTCCCCCAGGATTCCACATCCTGAACCGTATGGGCGATGAACAGATCCGGGCTATTGTCGAGCAGGTTTCCCCAAACCTGCACCCGCAGGGCGTCGACTACGTCGTTCGTGTCTCGAGCGGCTTTGCTAAGCTGGCCACCGCACTGGCTAGAGCAGTCGCCCAGAACCCCGAGACACTCAGCGCTGCGCATCTGGTGCGTGGCCTCGATGTTGATAGCGTGCTGCGCACCTTGATCCCGGATGATTCGCACAGAGAGGTGATGAAGTCGGTAGCGGTGCTGACGAGGGTGGGATGGGAAGGCGAAGTGGCTGTTGAGGGACAAGCCATCGCGGAGTTCATCGGAATCCCTTGGAAACACGCCCAGGATACTGTCGCACTGATGGTAAGACACGGCTACATCACGAGGCAGGGCAGGTATCGATATGTGACGCCTCACCTGCTAGCTGTCTGGCTGACGCTGGAGGTCTGGGATGCCAGACGCGACAGCATGCTCGGTTTCATCGCCGGCCTACCCACCCCTGGTAGCCGTAGAGCCGCGCTGGAGCGGCTCGCGGACCTGGGTGATAACGACGCTGCTCGCAATCTTGTCGAAGGGCTGTTGGGTGCAGCCGGTTTGTTTCCGGACCTCGAAGCGCTCGATGATTACGGGGCATCGGAGATACTAGCTATGCTGGCGACAGCGTCGCCCAAGGCCGGGTTACAGGCACTGGAGCGGATCTTGCTGTATCTGCCACGGGATCGCCTGAGGGAGTTCAGTGCAGGAAGACGTCAGGTCGTCTGGACCCTCGGGAAGCTGGCGTGGCACCGGGACACGTTCCGCGGAGCTGCAGGGCTGCTCCTCACGTTGGCGCTGGCTGAGAACGAGCCGTATGCCAACAACGCCACGGCCATATGGTCAGGTCTTTTCCAGACGTCGCTGGGCGGAACGGAAGTCCCGGCACTGGAACGCCACGAGCTGCTCCGGGAAGCTCTGGAAAACGACGTTCTGGATGTGCGTATCCTGGCTCTAGCAGGGATAAGCAGTGCTCTACAGATAACTGAGATGCGCGACAGCGACGCTGAACATCAAAGAGGAAGGCTTGTGCCGCCCGAATGGCACCCCGCTAACCGGACGGAGGACCAAGATGTCCGGCGTTCGGCCCTGGCGCTTCTCGACTCTGCGATGACGGATCCGTATCCTGAGGTCGCAGCCAAGGCCAGGGACATCCTCCTCCACACCGCACCCGGTCTGATTCGGTTGGGTTTGGCGGATGACGTGGTGTCTCGGTTGCTTGCACTGCCGTACGAGAATGAGGACCAGCGACAGGAATTGTGGCGTGCCTTGCAGTGGATCCTGAGCGAGGAGCCACTCCCCGATGGCATGCACGAACGTGTGGCGGCTAGGGCAAGTGAACTGGTCGGCGATACGCTCCACGATCGCATCCGGCGGTGGGTGGGCGAGGCGGACACTCTGGATTACAGAGATCTACAGAAGCAGGGCCTCACCCCCGAAGATATGGCTGCTCGTATGGCCGACGAAGCCTACGAGGAGCCGGAAGCACTTCTGGATGAGTTGGACTGGTTGGCCTCAGATGCAGCCAAGCAGTCCTACGCTTTCGGCGCCCGTCTAGGAGAGCTCGATGAGAACCGGACGTGGCTTCCAGAGTTGGTCGCAAGGGCTAGCGAGGGAAAGGGCATCGCGCTCCTAGCTACCTACTTGCGCGGCCGAGCCACAAGCGGAGATACCGAGTGGGTGGGGCACCTGCTCGACGACTGGACTCGCACTAGACCAGATCTGGCTCCTGTCACCTTCGAAGCCACCTGGGTGAACGAGCCCGGCGAAGCTGGGGCCCAGCGCATGATCCAGCTTGTCGAGCAGGGGTGGCTTGACCCTCGAACCCTCGGCCGCCTGGCCTATGGCAAGTGGATGCCGGACCTATCCGCACCCACAGTCCAGAAGCTGCTTCATCTGATCCTCTCTGCCCCTTCGCCACAGTCCACCGAGAGCGGTCTGTTCATCCTCCGAAGGTGGCTGGACAACCATGGTGATGACCGCCTAGCTGTTGCATCTGAAGCCTGGGAGTTGCTTCGTGCACCCTCACAGCTAGCGAACACAGGGATGGGCACGTTCCTGTGGAGACACGTGGCTGCAGCCTACGTGGGCGATGCTCCGGCCGAGATGGCGTCGCTCATCCTGAGCGATTTTGAGGGGGCCGGGTCGCTGGCAGTCAGGGGGGACCACAGGCTCGAAGTCCTCGGGGACGCTCTCCGCGCGAATGCCCAGGAGGTGTGGCCCCCTATCGCGGCAGTGCTACTGCGCAAGGATATGGTCGCGTTCAGGTTGAGACACTCTCTTCGCGAATGGGGAGTCGAAGCAGCCGGCTCGGACGTTCTGCTTGGCTGGGCGCAGGACCACAAACCCGACGGCCCTCGCATTCTTGCAGACCTTGCGGTCCCGTTATCCTGGTTGGCTCGTGCCCTCTTGTCGCGATATGAAGACGATGAGGTCGTTGGGGAGGTGATCGAGGCAAGATACATGAGCGGAATGTTCCGGGGAAATGAGTCCGACTGGCTCCGAAGCAAGCTGGCCATGGCGACCGAGTGGATGACCGATGAGAATCCCGCTGTTTCGCGTTGGGCGCGACGAGTCGCCGACCACCTTCAGCAGCGAATCCGGCAGGCGATCCAGGAAGAGGAGGAGGAAGGGCTCTAGCCCCTGACACCGTCGACGGTCAGATATTGGTGGTGAGGGGGAGCACAGACGGGAGACCATCCTGGACACAGTCCGTTCCAGATGAGCACGCCAATCTAGGATACCCCCGATGACGCATGTGATCTGCCTATGTGGTGCTCTGGCCAGTCCGCATCTGCAACTCGGTCCACGTGATACCCCTCCGCCCACCCTGACACGCGCGCGAGCGAAGAGCTGCTTGTTGCAGCACGAAAGCCGTCCTATGGCCAAGACACCACCTCGATCCCAGTGGCCCGGTTCACTGAAGGCAGGGCAGATTTCGTGTGTTCGTGGTTCCTACGAAGCACCCGATCTGCGCCACTTGACAACACACATACCTATTGGGGGCAAGAGGCAGCAAGATGGGGTTTCCGCCACACTCCGGCAGCCCCATCTGCCAGCCCCTCTCTCTCTAGCCCAGCGCCTCGGCAACCTCCGCGAGATCCCCCGGCTCGAAGTCGAACGCGGGCCAGCCCGCGTAGTTGAACACCGCTAAGCCCCCGGCACCGGTTGCCGTGCTCCGCGTTCCGTTCGCGGATCCGCTCCTCCTCTCCCCCGAGGGCGATTGGTTGCATCGGTTTCCCCCGGCAGAATCCAACCAACCAACACCCAACCAACGCCTACGCCCCCTCCCGCGCCCCGTACAGGATCGCCTCCAGCCACGCTTCGCCGTCCTCCGTCAGCGTGTACGGCGCGTTCCGCTGTGGGCCGGCCTTCGCCAACAGCCCGTTCCGCTCGGCCCAGTCCTGGAACGCGCGCCAGCCGGGATCGGTGAACACGCCGTGCTCCTTCGCCATCTGCGTGCGCGTCGTGGAGACGCCGTGCTCCAGCGCCAGGCGCCCGAACTCCCGTAGCTGCTCCAGTGTCGCGATGTCCGCCGGGCACTGGATGATGCGTGTACGATGTCCGTTCCCGCCACCGCCGACGCCGTAGGGTGGGGGACCGCCCACGGGCCTGGGGAGGTACGCAGGCCCGCGATTCTTGGCGCGGAACGTCGCCTCGACCACGCGCTTGGGCTCCGGCGGCGGATCGTCGCGCGTGTACGGCCTGTGCCATGGCATCCAAGGCCCGCGGCCTGGGTCGCGCTCCTCGTACACCGGCGGCCAGTTGGAGTCGAATACCTCGATCACCATCGTCACCGCCAGCGCGATCCACGGGAAGCACTGCGACAGCGCGACCACCAGCAGCAGCGCGCGCAGCCAGACGGGGAACGGGAATGCCGGTTCGCCGCGCCAGTAGAGCCAGCCGTAGGCCCACCACACAGGCGGCCACACCTTCACCGCCAGGTCGAAGCCCGCCACGTACCAGAGCACGCCGACCCCCGCGATGAGCAGGAGGTACAGCGCCCGCGCCAGCTTGGGCCGCGGGGTCACGAGGACCCAGCGCGCGCGCACGACCTTCAGCGCGAGCCACGCCAGCAGCGCGAAGCCCGCTGCGAGGAGCAGGTCGGGGCCGATCAGGAGCACCGCGAGCACGAGCCACAGGAAGCTGCGCAGGCCCGCGCGCGCCATGATGCGCGCCTGCTCGACCTTGAGCCCGCTCTCGGTCTCCGCCGTCTCGTGCTTCGTGACGCGCTGGCCGCTCCCGATGATCGCGCCACGCCACGTCCCGTTGGTCCCCTCACTCACTGCCGGACCTCCTCCAGCGCCTCCCAGTAGGCGCCCGACTTCCGCAGCATCGCGGGCCGCTGGATGACAGGGCGCTCGCTGCCCTCAAGCTGCGGGTCCGCGCCGCCGTAGATCTCGCGGATGATGACGCGCGGCCCCTGGCGGTGCGACAGGTAGAGCCAGAGCGCCAGGAACGCCAGCGGGCTCAGCGCGCCGAGCATCGCGAGGAACACCAGCGCCGTGCGCTCCACCATCGCCTGCCGCGTCTGCATCCGCAGTTGGTCGGCGGTCGCCTCGCTCAGGAGCCTGCGGCCCTCCGCATCGATCATCTCCACGCGCCCGTCGAAGTATGTCTCGACCAGCACGCTACCTTGATACGCGGCCACCGCGACCGCCACCACGATCACGGCCACCAGCGTCAGCACGATGATCGCCCTATCCATCGCTCTTCTTCTCCTTCCGATACGCGGCGCAGAAACGCAAGTGCGCGCTCAGTGCCTGCGGCGATGCGAAGTCGTCGCGCCCGCAGTAATCGCATCGGTGCGCTCCAAGCCTCGCGTCCGTCGCATCGGTATGCCCGCCGTTCCGCTTCATCTCCTGGAGCGCGCTTGCGATGCCTGCAGCCTGCATCGCATTGAGCCCGCTTGCCGCGTCTGCGCGTCGCTCGTGTGCGGGAGACTCCGCATCGATGCGCCCCGCCAGCAGCGCCTGCGCGTACCCCACGAACGCGATCAGGAGCGGAATGAAGCCCGCTGCGATCGGTGCGACCCACTGCGCCGCGTCGCCCTCGACTGCCGGCAGCACCAGCCGCAGCTGGCGATAGCCGAAGAACCAGCTATAAGCAACCGCGACCGCTTCCGCCCCCAGGAGCACGTGGCTCATGCGCCGCTTTGTGCTCGACCGGTCCATCTGCAGGCGCCCGTACCAGTAGGTCAGCACCAGCGACGCCACGTCGCTGGTGGTGTTGAGCACGTAGCCCAGGAACGCGGCCCCGCCGATGCCCGGCAGGTCGGCCATCCAGCGCGCCATATACGCGCCATCTGTGCCGCTCGACGCAATCATCAGCCCCAGCCCAACCAGCCACAGGCTCCACTGTTGCAGCCGGTTCACAGTGAACCTCCCCTCAGCAGCGCTCGACACAGGACACGCGCCAGCAGCAACCACGCGCCTGGATGCCACCAGCGGATGCGCACGTTGCAGACCACGCGGCCGCGCTCGACCCGCAGACGGCTCGCCTCCAGGTAGCCGGGTAGCCTAGCCATCGTGTCGCGCTCCTTCTGCCCCTTGAACACACGGGGCATGTGCCCCTTGAACACACGGGGCATGTGTCCCCACCGGCGCCTGGATCTCGCGGATCGCCTTGTCGATCAGGCCCTTCGCCTGCTCGTCGGGAAGGCTCATAATCGCCCGCGTGAGGATCCGATTGGTGCGCTTGAGCATCGCGGTCTCGTCGCGAGCCGCCTGCATCTCGAACTCCGCGTCTTCCCACGTCTGCACATGCCCCGTGTGTTCAAGGGGCACGTGCCCCTCGATCTCCTGGATGATGACGGGGATCCGCTCCCGTAGCTCCGCGCTGACCGTTGTCCCGCGCCTGGCACACGCGACCACCAGCGCCCGCTTCAGGTCGGCGGGGACGTTCGTGATCGTGACCGTCGCCATTGCTCCCCCTTCTGGATTAGCGTTTCGGGATGATGCTCGCGCACCCAACAGATGAGCACCTCGCCCGCAATCTTCAGCAACGGAAGCTCTACGCCGCCTCGGATGTACTGCTCGAAGTAGTCCCGAAAGCGGACGAACATACGCGCCTCCTGCCCCTTCCGCGGTCGGTGCCGCCACGTGTCTCCCCACCGCTTCTCGTCGGCCTCCAGTTGCGCCCTCAGGGCATCTGCAAACTCGTCTACGTAATCCGTCAGCCTGATCTCCTCCGGCATCGAGCTCCCCTTTGTGTCGATATGTCGAGTTATCAATAGCATAGCATACCGGGCGACTACGCTCTGAAAGCGAAAGCCCCCGGGCACGCCGGGGGCTCTGTTTCAGCCGCGCGCTACTAGCGGCGGCGAACCTGGATCGCTTACAGGGTCCAGACGTACCACCTAATCATCGTCGCTCCCGTCGGCCTGCTCCGTCGGAACGCGACGCGGCACCAGATACACGCCGCCGTCAGGCCGCGCCTCCGCCATGTAGCGGCCCTCTGGGAGTCCGTATCTCTCGGCCCACTCCTTCACCAGCTCGTCAATCGCGCTCTGCGTCTCCGTCACCTGCCGCTGTAGCTCCTGCGCCTGCTCGTGGAGCGCCAGGAGCGCCGCCTTGTGCGCGTTACTAAGTCTCCGCTCGATCACTTCCTCATCCTCCGGCGCAGGCCGCTCGCGATAAGGCTGATGCTCGCTGCGATGACCAATACCAGCATCGTCAAGCCATCGCTGCCTGTCTCGCCAATCAGCGGCGCGGGCGTCGCTAAGGTCTCCGGCTGGCGCGTCTCTGCGTGCGTCTCGACCTCGTGAGCATCGCTCGAAGCCTGTTGCACCACCGCCGTAGGCGTCTCCGCGGCAAACTGGGTCACGACGTGGCTGCCGCCCCCCACCTGCTTTCCGTGAGCTGGAGGAGACGGCATTGGCGTCGGAAGCGGGGATTCCAGTACGGGCGTCGCAATCGGTGAGTCAAACGTCGGCATCTTGTCCTCCTTTGTGACTGTAACCTTCCTCTGTCACTATGATACAAAACGCCGCGACTACGGAATCCGGTAGACGCTCGCGCTGAAGTTGCGGAGCTCCGTCGCGCTTCCCGCCGCCGTGTTCAGATCGCCGCCGCTGTCCTGGTACATGCGGAAGTAGAAATAGTCGTTAGGCTCGCAATCGGGCACCACGGCGGCCACGGATAGGTGCACAAAGTGCGGGCCCAAGTTGATCGAACGCTGGTCCGCCACAATGCGCGTCGTCCCGCCGTCATTCCACATGATCTCCAGGATGCGGACGCCGGTGGAATGGGCATCGAAGGCAATGTGGGCCGAGACGATATACGTCCCCTTGCTCCTGATCGTGACTTGCGCCGGGGCCCCGGACGACCACATCCCAGACATGTCCGTGAACTCCGCATTGAAGAGCATGTTGGTCCAGGTTGCGGTCCCGACCGACTGCGTGCTGGTTCGGTAGACGGTACACCCGTAGCCGCGCGTCCCCAGGATGTGCGGGTCGCCCGTGGCCTCGATCATAGCCGTGTCGATCTCTAGCTTGTTGGCCTCAAGGATGACGCGGCTGTAGGGCATCGCATCCGACGCCTCGATCTCGATGTACGGGTCATCGACCAGCGCCGACGTCGTAGCGACGCCGAGGCGCATGGTCCGATACTCATTGCCGGCCTGCGGCACGTAGCGGGTCGCGATGCTCGCGTCGGGCGAACCGCTCCCCATCTCGGATACCCACGCAATCGAAGACACGTCGCTCGGCTGCAAGGCCGTGGGCGTGAGGATGCGGAGCCCGTCCTGATTCAGCAGGCCCTCGCCGTCCCCGAACCACAGCCCGACGCTGTCCAGCCACACGTCGGCGCCAGGGCTCTGCCACGACCACGTGCTTGTCTCCGCGAACACCGGCGCGTCCGACTCGTAGATCGCGCGGACCTCGTCTGCGCTCAGGGCGCGATCAAGGACTACGAAGTCGTCGATCCAGGCGTTCGCATCGTACCGTGTGTTGTTCCCCGCCAGGTGCCCGACACCTAGCTCCGTCCCTAGCGCAATCGCGCTATACGTGCGGGAGGCTAGATACGCCCCGTTCTCGTAGATAGTAATCGCGTTGCCCCCCACATCCCAGGTAAACACAAAGTGCGTCCACTGGGTCAGGTCAGTTGGCGTCCCCCCAACGCTGTTGGCGTTCTCGCGGAAGTAGACATTCCCGTTGGAGGCGATGTATGCGTCAAACTCCCCCGTCGTGTTGCCCGCCGACCACAGGAAACCGGCGTCCGTGTTGATGTCGATCTGCTTCACCCACATAGAGATACTGCCCCGTTGCGGGTCAAGCCCGACGTCCTCCATCGCATACTTCAGAACAGCGCCAGGGCGCGTGCTCGTGCTCTCGTGTGGCGTCCCCGACCAGCTATGACCCGGCATGTCGCCGTAGGCGAACGGCGTCGCGTAGTTCTTCTGCTCGAACTGGACGGCATCGAACTCGATCACGCCGCTCTGCCCCGCCCCCAGCCGTGGATTGACGACCGCGCGCGCGCGCGTCGCGCCAGCGGGTGCCGTCACCTTGAGCGTGTACAGCGTCCACTCCTCGTGAGCGCCGGCCTCCAGGTCCAGGTCATCGCCTCCCAGGTGGCTCGAAGCGTCGTACCACCAGATCGATATCCGCCCGCCGGGTACGGTTTTCCGTATCATCATC
>JAXDDP010000165.1:0-35736 GCA_034676785.1 Anaerolineae bacterium
GAACTGCGCAAACTGGTGCAGCGGCGTCGAGCCGCCACGGCATAGTTAAGCAGCTATCTGGAGTTCGTAGGTGCGACTTCAGTCGTTCCGGTTCCGCAGCAGGCGCGCTCGGCAGACCGGGCGGCAGCAGAAACCCGGAAGCGGGTACTACGAACCAAATTAGCTGCTGCTGCACAGTTGGGCTGAGGTCTGCAGCTGTGACTTCAGTTGCGAACTCGTGCTATAATGGTGGCAAGGACACACTGCAATGATCGTATTTGCGCGCTCCAGGACTTCCATGATGATGCGTAGGGCCATGGTGATGAGCCATGGCCATGCTGCGGGGAGGAACTGAACGCGACGCTCAGGTGGATTCCGTCATTTGCAGGCGCCTCCCTACGGGGAGGCGCTTTTCGTTTTTCGACCGAACAGAGGGAGAAAACACTGTGGACGAACCTACCTACATTACGACGCCGATCTACTATGTGAACGACGAGCCGCATCTGGGCCATGCATACACCACGGTGTTGGCTGACGTGCTGGCCCGCTTCGCCCGGTTGAGGGGGAGGCCTACCATCTTCCTCACCGGGACCGACGAACACGGGCAGAAAGTCGAGCGCGCGGCCCGGGAACGCGGCATCACGCCATTGGAGCAGGCCAATGCCACGGTCATTCGCTTTCAGGAGGCGTGGCAGCGCCTGCGCATCAGGCACGATGACTTCATTCGCACGACGGAGGCCCGCCACATCCGCGTCGTTGAGTCGGCGCTTCAGGCACTCTGGGATAAGGGTGAGATCTACGTAGGCGCCTATGAGGGCTGGTATTGTGTGCCCGACGAACGCTACTGGACTGCCAAGGACGTGGTCGATGGCCTCTGTCCGGATTGTGGCCGTCCCGTCGAGCGGCTTTCCGAAAAGAACTACTTCTTCAGGATGAGCGCCCATCAGGACTGGCTCGTTGCGCTTATCGAGGCCCACCCGGACTTCATCCGTCCCGAGTCGCGGCGCAATGAGGTGCTGGGCTTTCTTCGCCAGCCGCTCGGTGACCTGTGCATCAGCCGCCCTGCCGAGCGCCTGTCGTGGGGAATTCCCCTTCCCTTCGACGCGGACTACGTCACCTATGTCTGGTTTGACGCGCTGCTGAACTATGTCACCGCAGCCCTTGAGCCCCATACCACGTTGCCCGGGGGTGCCGGTGACTGGGGTGGGGCGCTCATGCGGTCGGATGCTCGTTTCGCGGATCTGTGGCCCCGGTGCATCCACCTGATTGGCAAGGACATCCTGACGACGCACGCCGTCTACTGGCCCACGATGCTCCACGCGCTGGGCCTTCCCCAGCCGCGGATGATCTTCGCGCACGGTTGGTGGAACGTTGAGGGGATCAAGATGTCCAAGTCGCTCGGGAACGTGGTCAGGCCGCTTGACCTTGCCGACGTCTATGGTGTGGACGCATTCCGCTATTTTCTGATGCGTGAGATGACGCCGGGCCGTGACGCGAGCTTCACGCCAGACCTGATCGAGGCCCGCTACCGGTCTGACCTTGCCAACGATCTCGGTAACCTATTGAATCGCCTTGTGGCGATGACGGGGCGCTACTGCAAGGGCCGCATCCCTTCGCCGGGGGCGGAGACGGAAGCTGAGCGGGCGCTTCGGGCGCAAGCTGAGGGGATCAGCGGGCCGGTGTTTGAGGCCCTCGAGGGATTGGCTGTCAACGATGCCCTGGCGCTTGTGATGGACCTGGTGGGTGCGACGAATCGCTACCTGGAGGCCACCGCGCCCTGGGTGCGGGCCAAGGCCGGCGAGATCGAACGCGTACACACGATCCTCTACACCGGCGCCGAAGCGCTGCGTGTGGCGTCGGTATTGCTCAGCCCCGTGCTGCCCGAGCGCATGGCCGTGCTCCAGCGTTCGCTCGGTTCTCAACCAAGCGAACCAAAGCGAGCGCACCTGGCGTGGGGCTTGCTGTCGCCTGGCACCGCCGTGATTCCGGGCGAGCCCCTGTTCCCGAAGGACGTGACTGCCTAGAGGAAGGTCAGCGTTGCGCGTTGCGCTAGAAGTGGGGCAGGGCCAGGTCATAGCCCTGCCCCCTCAGAGTGTTCACGCTCCTAGTCCCAGCCCTTGCAGATATCGATCCACGCCGTGTACGTGGAGTACCGCTCCAGTTCCGGGATGGTCAGTTCGATAGCGCTGTTGCCGCTGCCACAGGCTGGAAAGACCGTCTCAAACCTCTGCAGCGATCGGTCGAGATACACCGTCACGCCTTCGTTGAGTGCAAAGGGACAGATGCCACCGACTGCGTGGCCGATGAGGTTCACGGCTTCGTCGGGCGTGAGCATGCGTGCCTTTGTCCCAAACTGGGCCTTGTACTTGGGGTTGTCGATCTTGGCATCGCCAGCCGCCACAATCAGGATGGGCCGGCCATCGACCATAAAGGAGAGCGTCTTCGCGATCCGCTGGGGTTCGCACTGCAGGGCCGCGGCCGCCAGCTCGACCGTCGCGCTCGACACCTCGAACTCCCGAATCCGTTCTGCGAGGCCAAACTGCTCGAAATACGCCTTGACCTTCTCAATTGCCATACGACTCTGACCTTTCACTGGGGACTCTCCGCGAGCGATAGGACACGCTCGGGCCGCCCCACAGTCTACTCAGATCGCCCAGTCGGGAAAGGCCGCGGGTACTTGGGGGAGCCGGCAACGCCGTAGCGGGGTCCTGGAGGTGTGGCAATTGAGGGCAGGCAAAAAAAGGGACACAGCTGGCGTATTGGCTGTGTCCCACTCTGGCGGAGAGGCAGGGATTCGAACCCTGGGTGGAGTTTAACCCCCACAACTGCTTAGCAGGCAGCCCCAATCGTCCACTCTGGCACCTCTCCATATTCAGCTGTCAAACGGCTCGTCGGCGCAGTAAGCCGGCGCTCATCAGGCGGAGGGAGTGGGATTCGAACCCACGGTGACCTTACAGCCACTACGGTTTTCAAGACCGCCGCCATCGTCCGCTCGGCCATCCCTCCCTGGCTCCGACGCGGCGCTTCGGAACGCGACGGAGAGTATACCATGCGTGCCCACTTTGTCAACGCGACGGCTGCCTCGCGAGCCAAGTTGCATTGTCAGACCTTTGTCTGTACAATTGGGAGCATAGACGCAGCGGATGCCGGGGGACGTCCACCGCGACATGATACTGTCGGTCGAAGGAGCGCTGGATGACAACGGAAGAAGTCAAGGCCATGGAGACAGAACTGCTGTCGACACGCGTCACCCCTCTGCCTGCTGTTGTGCCGCCGACGATCAACCTCGATGAGCCGTCCCTCTACTTTAACCGCGAGCTGAGCTTACTCAAGTTCAACTATCGCGTGCTGTGCGAGGCATTGGAAGAGGATCGCCATCCCCTATTGGAAAGGGTGAAATTCCTGGCGATCTTCTTCAACAACATGGATGAGTTCGCCATGATCCGGATGTCGGGCTTGCGCCGTCAGCTGGGTGCCGGCGTCGTGGAAGCACCGCCCGATGGGCTGACGCCTGCCGAGCAACTGGCTGCCATCCGCCGGGATCTCGTCCCGATCTTCGATCAGGCCATGGCGTGTTGGCGCGAGGATCTCGAGCCAAAACTGCGACAGGTTGGCATCCGCATCCTGTCCTATGCCGAGCTGAAAGGCAAGCAGCGCCGCCTGCTGCGCCGGCATTTCGAGCGCGAGATGTTTCCCGTGTTGACGCCGCTGGCCTTCGATCCAGGGCATCCCTTTCCTCATATCTCGAATCTGAGCCTCAACCTCGCCGTTGTCATCGAGGACCCGGGCGGACGCCGCAGGTTCGCGCGCCTCAAGATCCCGGGGTCGTTTCCAAGGCTTCTGCGTATCCCTGCGGAGGAGCGCGCCGAGTCGTATGAGACGCTCGGCCTGGATTCGGTGGAGACGACGAACTTCGTCTGGATCGAGGACGCGATCACCGAAAACCTCGATCTGCTGTTCCCGGGGATGCACGTTTTGGCGGCCTATCCTTTCCGGGTCACCCGCGATGCGGACCTCGAGATCGAGGAGGATGAGGCCTCAGACCTGCTTGAGTCGATCGAGGAGAGCGTCGGGATGCGCCAGTTTGGGTCTGCGGTGCGGCTTGAGGTGGACAAAGCGATGCCGCGCGACATCCGAGACATCCTGCTCCAGAACCTGGAGATCGCGCCCTATCTGCTATACACCGTCGATGGCCCCATCGGGCTGGCCCATCTGATGCAGCTCACCGACGTCAGCAACCCCGACTTGAAGGATGCTCCCTTCATCCCCTACACGTCGCGCTCACTCGCGAGCGGCAAGAGTATCTTTGCTGCCATTCGCCGGCGCAAGAACATCCTGCTCTACCATCCCTACGACAGCTTCACGCCGGTCGTTGACTTTCTTCTGGAGGCCGCCCGTGATCCACAGGTGCTCGCGATCAAGCAGACGCTATATCGCGTGGGACCGAACGCCCCGGTGGTCTCGGCGCTCCTGGAGGCGCGCGAGAATGGGAAGCAGGTTGCCGTCCTGGTAGAACTCAAGGCGCGTTTTGACGAGGAAAACAACATCGTATGGGCCAAGGCGCTGGAGCGTGCGGGTGTCCACGTGATCTATGGTCTCATCGGGCTGAAGACCCATGCCAAGCTATGTATGGTGGTGCGGCGTGAGCCGGAGGGGTTGGTGCGCTACGTCCACATGGCCACGGGCAACTACAATGCGGTCACAGCGCGCGTCTACTCCGACATGGGCTACTTTACCATCGACCCTGAGATCGGTGATGACGTGGCAGATCTCTTTAACGCGCTGACCGGCTACTCCCGGAAACAGGAGTACCGGAAGCTGCTGGTCGCACCCGGGAATATGCGCGAGCAGATCACGATGCGCATCGACCGGGAGATCGCGCAGCACCGTGAGCACGGTAACGGCCATCTGGCGTTCAAGATGAACCAGCTCGTCGACGAGAGCAGCATTCAGGCGCTCTACCGCGCATCGCGTGCCGGGGTGAAGGTCGAGCTGCAGGTGCGTGGTACGTGCTGCATTCGCCCGGGCCTGCCTGGTATCAGCGAGAACATCTCCGTCACGTCGGTCGTTGGACGCTTCCTTGAACATCCCCGCATCTACTACTTCTACAACAATGGCGATGAAGAGGTCTTGTTGGGCAGCGCCGACCTGATGCCGCGCAACCTGGACCGGCGGGTCGAGACGCTCTTCCCCGTCGAGGATCCCGCGCTGCTGCGAGCGATCCGCGACCGAATCTTGCGCGTGCACCTTCAGGATACGGCTCAGTCCTGGACGCTGCTATCCGATGGCACCTATGAGCGGCGACTCCCCGAGCCAGGAGAACCCCCACTTAACTCACAGCTGTGGATGCTGGAACATCGCGGCATCTGGGATCGCGAGGCTTTCGAGTCCTGACCGGCACGCGCCCGGGCAAGCCGCCAGTTATTGAACAGGGAGCCACCCGAAACATCGGGTGGCTCCCTGCGTGTGTCCTTGGGAAGGAGAGCGGTCTACAGGTTCTGCTCGATCGCAGCCTTGAGCGCGTCGGTAACCACGTCAATCGGCTGGTTGCCGTCGATCCCCACCAGCAGACCGGCGTTCCGGTAGTACTCGATGAGCGGCTTGGTCTGCGCCTCGTACACCTCCAGCCGCTTCACGGCTGTGGCCTCAGTGTCGTCGTCGCGCTGATAGAGCTCCCCACCGCACTTGTCGCAGACGCCGTCCTTCACAGGTGGCGCAAACTTCATGTGGTACGATGCGCCGCAAGATCGGCAGAGCCGCCGCCCCGTCACGCGGGCGATCAACTCCTCGCGGGGCACCTGCACGTCGAGAACCAGGTTGATGGCGCTTCCCTGGGCAGCCAGGGCCTTGTCGAGTGCTTCGGCCTGCGCCAACGTGCGCGGGAAGCCATCGAGGAGCGCACCGTTGACGCAATCGGGGCGCGCCAAGCGGTCGAGCACCATCGCGATCGTCAGGCCGTCGGGCACGAGTTCCCCGCGGTCCATATAACCCTTGGCCTCGAGTCCGAGCTCAGTCTGGTTCTTCAAGTTGTAGCGGAAGAGATCGCCGCTGGCCACGTGCGGGAGTGCCAGGCTCTCCTGCAGCCGATCAGCCTGCGTGCCCTTGCCCGAAGCGGGCGGGCCCATCAGGATCACGTACGTTGGGTGTCGGTCCATTGAATGACTCCTTTGCGCTATGCTGGTTATGGTTTGATTGGGCGCGAGCGCTTGCTCGACGAGGGCTGGCGCTCCGGCGTCGAGAAAGCCCCGCCATACGATGGGGGCCTGTGCCAGGAGCGTCTCAATCCGCGCCTCTTGATCCGCGAGGTAGATCGCCAGTGCGCTGGCTGGCTGACTGGCATGGCCCGCGGTGGCCGGTGCGATGGCCATTCCCGGGCTCCAGAGCGTGTGCATCTGTTTCGGCTCTTCCCAGCTCCCAAAGCCGATCACGGCGCGCAGGTGGCTCGCAGCGACCCGGGCATCCTGCAAGTCGCCAAAGAAGTCCTGGAGCGCCTGCATCGCCGTGATCGCCTCACGCGCCGTGGGCCCAAGGATGTCGCGGAAGAACTCCAGGGTGTAGCGAAGGCGCTTCACATCGATACGCAGCGCGTGGTAAGCGGCGAGGGGCGCCCCCGCCTCGGCCAGGAACCTGCCGTGGTCCAGCACTGTCGTCAATCGCTCCCGCACCAGGCTGGGCACCAGATCGGCGACGCGACGCGAGCTTCCCCGTTCGGGCATGCCGGCGCGCAGGTGATCCCAGAAGGCCTTCTTGAACTTGGCATACTGCTTGCTGCTCAGGTGGGCCAGCATGTCGTTCCGTCGTCCGATGTATTCGACGTCCCACACGCGGAACAGCGGCGCGAAGTCCCCGATGGACACCTGTTGTTCAGCGATGTAAGCCATCGTCTTCTCCCGGAAGACATCCATGTCGCGGACCGCGCCGAGGACCATCGCGGTCTGTGAAAGTCCCTTGCGCACCCGCTTGAGCGCGTCCAGGTCGAGGTAGGGCTCGGCAATCCACAGGGCCGTGCGCATCCGGCGAGTGGCAACCCGCATATCGTGCAGCTCTTCGGGATCAGTTCCGTCGTAGCTTCCTGTCTCGTGGTCCTGCATGCGCAAGAACAGCGGCATGAGGATCCTGCTCATCGCGCGTCCGAAGGTATCCGTTGCGCGCACGCGATGGCCTTTGGGCCTGTCGACGCTGCGCCGCGTGGCGAGCGCCAGACCGCGCTCGAACTTGCTGGTGGGTTGCGGAATCAACCCGGGCATGGTTGCCAGAGACGCGAGGAGGGCATCGAGATCCCGATCGGTCCGGCGTGGACCGAGCTCAATCTCCAGTTCCATAAACGGTTGTTGCAGTCCGCCATTGGGCAGCGACACCACGCCGCTGTCAAGGGCCATATCCGCCACCCGTGAGCCCGACGCGTCCACGATGTGGCGCAGCAAGCGCTCCTGTTCGACTGTGAACAGGAGCTCCAGGGGCTCATCCTCGGTCAGCGCACAGATGTCGTCTCGAACTGGTCCTTCGGGCCACTGGCAAGGGACCAGGCCTTCGAGCCCTGCGGGCTCCTCCACTTCGGTTTCCTCGCGGTGGTGCACGCCTCCGCTGACGGTTCCCAGGCTCTTCAGCGAGAGCAGTGCCACACCATCCTGAAGGCGCCGGCGAAATGCGTAACCCCCGCCATAGATCGAGCGGTCCGGGGTGTCGAGATAGGTGTCATACAGGCGCAAGGTCTCGCCGGGCGTCAGGTCATACTCGCCCAGGTGCACGAGTGATCTGAGCGCGGAAAAGGTCTCCTCACTGAGGACGGCGAACTTGGCTTCGATCTCCATAGATACGTTCGATTATACCATGGGCAAACGGCGCCCGTGGTATACTGGCACTCTATGAGCGCCGTCGACGATGTGCTTGGCCCCTGGCGCAGTCCGATTCCGATGACCGGCGTGCTGGCGACTGACGCCCGGGCCTATCTCACCTCCCTTGGCTGTGCATTCACGGCTGACCACAGCGCAGCGGTCGCTACCGAGGCGCGCGCCCTCGCGCTTCGCTTTGGCATCGATGCCGAGCGCGCGCAAGCTGCCGGCTGGCTGCATGACGTCAGCGCCGTGATTCCTCGAAGCCAACGCGTCGCCGTCGCCCTGGCTCTGGGCGTGCCGGTGCTGCCCGAAGAGCAACGCGCTCCCGTTATCGTGCATCAAAAGTTATCGGCGGTGCTCGCTCGAGAGATCTTCGGTGTCGACGATGGCAGTACTCTGGACGCCATCCGCTACCACACGACCCTCCATCCTGATGCCGATCCGCTTGCGCGGGTGGTCTTTCTGGCTGACAAGATCCGCTGGGATCAGGCCGGGCAGCCGTCCTACTTGCCGGAGCTGTTGCAGGCCCTGGATTCGGGGTCGCTTGATGCTGCCTGCTGTGTCTATCTCGACTTCCTGTGGAATCAGCGCGCGACGCTCCCGGTCATCCACCCATGGATGGCCGCGGCCCGTCACACATTCTGTACGTTTTCAGGAGGATGCCGGTGATCGTTGATCAAGCTCCCGCGCCTGTCGTCGTGATTGTGTCGGCCAACGCGGAATGGGAGGCTTCAAGGTCCGTGATCATCGAGCTCTTCGGCGCGATTGATGCCGCGCCAACGGCCTATGGTGCTGTCATGACGGGAACGGCGGCCACGCAACGCGGACCGGTCCCGGTCTGCTTCGTGCACGGCGGCTGGGGCAAGATCTCGGCTGCGGCATCGGCCCAGGCCGCGATCGACCGGTGGGCGCCATCACTGCTTGTCAACCTGGGAACGTGTGGAGGCTTCGAGGGCGCTATCGCGCGCGATACTGTCATCCTGGTCACGCGCACGCTGGTCTACGACATCGTCGAGCAGATGGGTGACGCTGACGCGGCTCTCGAGGCCTATGCCGTCGACCTCGATCTCACCTGGCTGAGGGAACCCTACCCGCTGCCCGTACAGCCGGGACTGCTGCTATCGGCGGATCGCGATCTCATCCGGGACGAGGTCCCCGAGTTACAGCGCCGCTTCGGGGGCGTTGCCGGTGACTGGGAGTCGGGGGCAATCGCATACGTAGCAGCGGCCAACCGCACGCGCTGTCTGATCCTGCGCGGCGTCACAGACCTGGTGGGGCCGGGTGGCGGCGAGGCATACGGAGACCCAGGGTTCTTCAGGAAGCGCGCAGCCGCGGTGATGACCCGGCTGGTAACTTCCTTGCCGGCCTGGCTGGCGTGCGTCGACGCATAGGGCGCCCGCCATGCTTGCGCCTCGACGAGCGCGGCAGAAAGCCGCTTCTGTCGTAGGGCTTGTGTTCCGCTGGGTAGACCTAGCCCGCGTCGCTGATCAGGATCAGGAACAGGACGAAGCTCATGTAGGCAGCGACAGCCAGGACCATAAGAATCAGGGTTGCCGCGCCGCTCCCAATGCCCAACCACGACCACAGCCGCGTGCGCTTCGGGTCTACCGAGTCCTTGGCTCCGATGAGGCCGATGAGCCCCAACAGGAACGGCAGCACGGGCAGGCAGTACGAGGCCTGACCACATGAAAGGCAGCTCAGCAGGACGAGGGTGCCGCTCGCCAGAGCGCCCAGCGCGGTCATGTCCAGCCCGTTGCCGCGGAAGGTAGGCCTTCGCTCACTATCGTGGGCTTTGGTCTCGTGGCTCTCCAGAGGCTGTGGCAGGATCGCTTCTTTCTCTACAACATCCGTAGGCTCGCTCATCGTTCCTCCTCGCTGGGGCTGGTCTGAAGGACCAGCCGGGTACGCGTGCAGCGCCGTGGCGCTGTGTCGAAGCCAAGAGCCATAAGGACATCATCAGGACGCCCGGTTGCACCCGTGCGCGCCTGCAGGAGCATCCTTAGTCCGGTCCAGGGTGAAGGCAGATCGGGGATCAGGTTGAGCTCGAGGATGAGCGGCCGCAAATCGTAGCTCCTGTCGCCCTTGCCACGCCGGGGAAGCTCAAGCTGTTCGGCATCGAGCAGCCGGGTCATGGCCACGTGGAGGGCTGCTGGGTCGATATCACGTAGCCAGACATCGTAAGCGGCGGCGATGAGCTGCTCCGAGAGCGCGGGGGTGCTCTCCTCGACTGGCGTGACGGCGACGACCGTGAGATCGGGCGGTGTGACGCCCTGTAACGCGTCGCGCAGCTCTCTTTCCGTCAAGGGTTCATCAAGTGTCACGTCGAGCAGATCGGACGTGGTGCCGCAGCCGACGGGCAGTGGGGCTGCGAAGTGCATCCGTGGGCGTGGTGTGAAGCCCTGGCTGTAGCGTACCGGCACATGCGCGCGGCGGAGCGTGCGCTCCCAGATCGTCCCGAGCTCCAGGACCGAGATATACGCCAGGCTTCGCGCCGTCCCGAACGTGATCCGGAAGCGGAGCGACGTTTTGATCATCGCAGTACCGGACATTGCCATTCCTCGTTGTGCAGGCCTGCATAGGCTTGCTGGATGCCGCAACCGTGGCAGCCATCACGACAATCGGGCAGCAGCTCGGCCTCCCGGCTGCGGCGGGCTTCGTGCTGGTAGAATCGCTTGGCCACTCCACTATCCACGTGGTCCCAGGGAAGGACCTCTTCCTCGTCCCGCTGGCGGTAGATGACCGCGTCCAGCAGCGCTGCGGGGGTGGCGAAGTGAGCCTTCAGCGTCTCTGAGGGCAGCTCTGCAATCGCCTGTGCCCACGCGCCAGGGTTCTGCCACTCATCCCAGCCGTCGAAACCGGCGCCGAGTTGCCATGCCCGCTCGATGATAGCACCGAGGCGTCGATCTCCGCGGGCCATCAAGGCCTCCAGTTGTGAGCCACCATAGGAATTCCATGCGAGCGTGAAGCCTCGTCCGCGGATCGACTTCTGCAGCAGCTCCTGCCGGCGCTCGATCGTGGCTCTGCCGGCGAACGGCTCCCACTGAAATGGTGTCTGGGGTTTCGGAATGAACGTACCGACGCTGACGTGGACTTCAGCACGCGGCCCGGCGATGCGATTGCCCAGAGAACGCACCTTGCGCACCAGGTCGGCAATGGCCAGCACGTCTTCGTCGGTCTCTCCGGGCAGGCCGATCATGAAGTAGAGTTTGATCGTGCGCCAGCCACGTTTGAACACCTCTTCGGCAACCGTGAAGAGGTCTTCTGTCGCGATGTCCTTGTTGATGCGATGCCGCAGGGCGTCCGTTCCAGCCTCGGGTGCAAAGGTGAACCCCGAGCGATGGCCGCCTGACAGGGTGTCGGCCAGGTCAACGGAGAAGGCGTCCAGGCGCAGGCTGGGCAGGGACATCGTCGCGTGACGATCCTTCAGCAGTGGAAGGAGCTGCTGGACCATCTCACCGATCTGTGTGTGATCCGCAGAGGATAGTGACAGCAGCGCAAGATCCTCGAATCCGGTTGCATCGAGCACCTGGAGGGCGCTGTCGACGATCTCGGCGACGGGGCGTTCCCGGACGGGGCGCGTGATGGCGCCGGCCTGGCAGAAACGACAGCCACGCGTGCACCCCCGCATGATCTCAACCAGCGCGCGGCTGTGTATCGTGCTAATGTTGGGCACAATCTGGCGCACCGGGGTGGGGGGCAGCGTTGGGAGCATGCGCTTGAGCACGCGGCTGGGCGCCCGGTCATCGACGGGCGCTACCGCTTCGAGGTCACCGGTGGCTGCGTAGACGGGACGGTAGAAGCGCGGGACGTAGAGGCCGGGGATGTCGAGCAGGGCCTCGAGTTGCGCTTCGCGCGGAAGATCGCGTGTGACGCGCATCGCATCGACCAGCTCCAGCAGCACTGTTTCGGCTTCCCCGATGACGAAGACGTCCAAGAAGTCCGCCATGGGCTCCGGGTTGAACGTGCCATGACCGCCACCGATGACCAGAGGGTAGCGTTCATCGCGATCCGCCGACCGCACCGGTATCCCGGCGAGGTCCATCAAAATCAGGGTGTTGGCAAAGAGCTGTTCGTAAGCGCTGCTAACTGCCAGGAGGTCGAAACTGGCGACCGGATGGTAATCCTCGAGAGCATACAGGGGCAGCTTGGCTTGCCGCATCTGAGCGATCATGTCCGGTGCGGGCAAATAGGTGCGGTGAGCCAGCACACCAGAGTGGCTGTTGAGGAGATCGTAGAGGATCATCAGGGCGAAGTTCGACATGCCCACATCGTAGAGGTCGGGAAAAGCCAGGCAGACGTGGACGTCCGCCGAATCCCACGGCGTGTCGGTCGCGTTGAACTCCCCGCCGACGTACCGTCCAGGTTTCTGGACCAGGTGAAGGAGCGCTTCAATGCGCTCCCACGGGATCGGCGTGGCAGGTGCGGGACCTGGTGCGGCGTGCGTCAACACGTGTCGACGTCACTCACGATCTTGACCCACACATTGCGATGGCGCGGACCGTCGAACTCGGCAAGGAAGATGCCCTGCCACTGGCCCAGTGCCAGTTCACCACCGTGCACGAAGATGAAGTGGTCATTGCCCACGAGCACTGCCTTGATATGTGCGGGGCTGTTGCCCTCACGATGGCGATAGGGAAGGCTGTCCGGAACGATCCGGTCCAGCACCAACGCGACATCGCTCTCGACCGTGGGGTCCCAATCTTCGTTGAGCACGATGCCGGCGGTTGTGTGTGGGCAGTAGATGAAGCAGATACCCTCTTCGATGCCCGCGCCGCTAATCGCAGCCTTCACCTGGTCGGTGATCTCGATCAAGTCGACTTTGCTGCGCGTTTGGAGGTCAAGACGGATGAACATATCGTCCTTTCTAGGAAGCTGGCCCGCGTCCTGAGGCTAGGTCAGGAAGTCGCGGAGCTTGCGGCTCCGGCCCGGGTGGCGCAACTTGCGCAGCGCTTTGGACTCAATCTGGCGGATGCGCTCACGCGTCACGCTGAACGCCTGGCCAACCTCCTCCAGGGTATGTGGGCGCCCGTCGCGAAGCCCGAAGCGCATCTCCAGGACCTCGCGTTCACGTTTCCCCAACTCATCGAGGATGGTCTGGAGCTGTTCTCTGAGCATATGCATCGACGTGGCATCCATGGGCCCGGGCAGGTTCTCGTCCTCGATGAAGTCCGAGAGCTCGCTGTTTTCCTCGTTGCCCACAGGGCTTTCCAATGACATCGGTTCCTGGGAGATGCTGATGATGCGCCGTACCTTCGCCATCGCGCGGCGCAGGCGGCGCTCGAGAGGCGCGTTCAGGGGCAGGTTTCGCGCCCGTGCTTCACGGATCGCCTCGATGTCTTTGGCATCGAGGACGTCCATCTCCAGCGCGAGCTCGTCCAGCGTCGCATCACGGCCCAATGTCTGCATCATCTGCCGCTGGATGCGCATGAGCCGGTTGATCGTCTCAACCATATGGACGGGGATGCGGATCGTGCGGGCCTGGTCGGCGATAGCGCGGCTGATGGCCTGGCGAATCCACCAGGTCGCATAGGTAGAGAACTTGTAGCCACGAGTGTAGTCGAACTTCTCGACCGCGCGCAGGAGCCCAATGTTGCCCTCCTGGATCAGGTCGAGGAAGTTCACCCCCCGTCCAATATAGCGCTTGGCGATGTTGACGACCAGGCGCAGGTTCGCGCGCACCAGCATCTGCTGCGCCTCGGCTGCAACGACGGCGACGTGCTTCCACCAATCGTAGGTCACGTCCGGCTCGGGTAGTTGCTCGCGGACGTGGGTCACCGTGGGCCAGCGTCCCCCGCCCTGGGCCTTCTGCTGTACGAAGGCGACCAGATCCGGGCCAAGCAGGTAAAGCGACGTGGCTACCGTGAGCAACTCTGTCACGATCGGGCGCCAGAGCGGATCGTCTCCCCATTGGTTTGGCCCCATCAGCCGGTAGAGCTGTGATGGTTCCTCTGAGATCATCGTCGCTTGCTGGACCTGTATCTCGGCGAGGAAGTCGCTGGCTGCCGGCACGTCCAGATTCGCGCGGGAGGCGAGTCGCGTGGCATCGCCCCACGCGGTGCGCGCCTCGGTGTACAGTGCGACGAGCTGCTCCTCGAGGGTGTCCGGAGGGGCCTCGGGCTGGATGACGTTCCCGTAGATGCGATCGAGCCGCGCTGCGGCCTCGCGGATGATGCAGATCCACACCTCTTGCGAGGGTTCCAGTAAGTCCACCCGCCCGATCTCGCGCAGGTACATGCGGACCGGATCATCGACGATATCAGCTGCGCCGCCTGATTCGGTCAGCTGGACCTCAATCTGGGTCAGATCGTCAGAAGAGGGCTCGATATCCCAGTCGAGGTCAGGCAGCAGATCCCCGTTGCCTTGCTCAACAGGCTCGACCTCTGCGTCGATCTCGTCGACGCTCTCGTCCTCAAGATCGTCGGCGATCTCGCTCTCGTCGCCGTTCCACAGCTCATCGTCTGCGGCGAGAGGCCCGGGTGCCGTCGTCTTCGGTCTTGCCATACTTCTCCTTACCCCTGAGCCGAGCGCTGCGCTAGAGCCCACTGTACCTTCCGCAGCGCATCCGATATCTGCATCACTCTCTGGCGTTCTCCAGCCACAATGTCGACCTCGTTCTCAAGCCTGGCTGCGCCAAGGGTTCCATTCGCGCGCAGGAGATCCTCCCGCAGCGCCCGTTCGCGCATTCGCAGTATGGTGCGCACGATATCCCGTTCCCATTGCGCCAGCGTCATCTCCGGGAGCGTTTGCGCAAGCCAGGACTCCACGAGCCCTAGCATATCCGATGGGAGCGAATCCGCAAGTTCAAGGTTAGGATGGTCGGCCTGATGCCGCCACGCGCTCCAGATCACGCGGTAGTCGAGGCCAAAGTCCCTATCGGTGAGGGGATCCTGCCCAAGCTGAGTCAGCAAGTCATCGACCTTGGGCCCGATCTCGGGCACGTGCATCAGCACGGAGAGGATGTGCGCCTCAAGGTCGGTTGTAGCGCGGGCCGGGACGGGCGGAGTGCCGCGCACTGCCGCCTGGGTCCTGACGGCCTCAGCGCGGTCCATCGCTCGCAGGCGATCGAGCAGTCCCCGGGCATCAATGCCGAGATGCTGGGCGATCTCCTGTGCGTACGCCTCACGCTCAATGCTATCATCGATGTCGTTGAGCAGCGGAAGCATCGCATCGACAATGCGCGACTTCGCTTTGGGTTCATCAGGCTTTTCCTGAGCGAGCATGTGCTGGAAGGTGAAACGCACCACGGGCTGCGACGCGGCGACCATGGCCTCCCAACGCGTGGGGTCCTGGAGCACCAATTCGTCAGGGTCGAGTCCCGAGGGCAGGGTCATCACGCGGATGTCGGCCTTGAGCCGACCTTCGTAACCCACCAACCCGCGCGGGTCGAATACGGCTTCCCAGCTTCGATCGAGCGTCTGCCGTGCTGTCTCCAGGCCCTGCAGGGTCCCGTGGATGCCTGCGGCATCGGGATCGAGGCAGAGGATGTATCGGTGCGTCAGCCGCTGCAACTGCGATAGGTGCGCCTCGCTGAGCGCTGTCCCCATCGGTGCAACCACGTTCCTGTAGCCCGCCTGGTGAGGGATCATCACGTCCATGTAGCCCTCGACGATGACCACGGCGTCCTGATCGCGGATCGCGCGGCTTGCCAGATGGTAGCCGAAGAGCACCTGTCCTTTGTCGAAGAGGATGGTCTGGGGCGAGTTGAGGTACTTGGGCTGCTGGTCGGGCTGCAACACCCGACCACCAAAGGCAATCGGCCGGCCACGCCGGTCGTAAATCGGGATCATCACACGATCCCGGAAGCGATCATAGGTGCTCCCGTCGTCACGCTCGATCAACATGCCGGCTCTCACCTGCTCTTCGACGGTGAAGCCCTGTCCGATCAGGTGGGTCCGGGCTGCGTCCCAGCTGTCCATACTGTACCCCAACTGGAAGGTCTCGACAGTCGTGCGTGTGAAGCCACGTTCGCGCAGGTAGGCACGCGCATGGGCGGCCTGCGGGGCGGTCATCAGCAGCGTATGGTAGTAGCTGATGGCTGAAGACAGGAGCGCCCGGAGCCGTTCTGCTTCGCTCTCGGTTTGGGCTTCTTGTGGCGACTGCTCGCGCAGTGTCACGTTAGCCTGGCGCGCCAGCTCCTCCAGCGCAGTGCGGAAGTCATACCCGTTCATCTCCATGGCGAAGTTGAAAATGTCGCCATCACGCTGACAGCCGAAGCAGTGCCAGCGCTGGTCATCGGGGAAGACGTAGAAGGAGGGCGTTTTCTCCGTGTGGAAGGGACACAGTCCCTTGAAGTAGCGGCCCGACTTCTGCAGGCGCACATGGCGCCCGATGTACTCGGTGATGTCCAGCCGTTCCTTGACTTGATCGATAACGCTCATAGCGACCCTAGCGGAGCTCCGTTTCCCAGCCGGTAACCTCGACCTGTGGCCACCTGTCCTCGATCCAGTGGACGGCGTTTTCCAGGACGGCATAGACGTGGCCTGTCTCGTTTGCGACAGCCACAAGGGCGATGTCGGACGACTGCCATACATCGTGGTGGTCGACCTCGGCAGCCGCAATCTCAAACTCCCGGCGGAGCTGCGTCAGCAACGGCTTGAGACACGAGCGCTTCTCCTTGAGTGAAGCCACGCCCGGCAGGTAAAGATGAACCGTACAAGCAGCAACGATCATTCAGGTGCTCGCTTTGGTGGGAGACGACCGCATCGTACCGGAACGCCTATGTGATGCTCCAGATGAGCGGGCCAGTCGCACTGATCCGTCGGATGGGATAACAGCCCTGCGAGGAATAAGGGACCCTCGGGGACTCCGTCACGCGATGCCGGAGTCAAAGGACTAGCGGGTCCTGTGGCTCCGGCTCAGGTCGTCTGCAGCAGCGCGATCTACTCCGACTTGGCCTCAGGCTCCTCGAGCGTCACTTCGTCGGCCTTCTTGTCTTCGTCGGTCGCAACGCCTTCCTTGAAGCCACGGATCCCGCGTCCCAGCTCCGCGCCGATCTTGCCGATACGGCCAGGGCCGAAAATCAGAATCGCGATCACCAGGATGAGAATCAGTTCGGGGACACCCAGATTGCGGAACAGCATAGCAGTCTCCTCCTCAAGTGAACTCCCGTCAGGTGAGCAGAGTGTAGCGGGCATCGGCGGAAAGGCAAGCGGCATGGTCGCCCAAGGGGAGTGCGGGCACCTGCCGGGGTGGGGCCAGTCTGCGCCGCAGGGCACAGCAGAGCCAGCTCGCTTCGGGTCTCTGCCGTGGTGGCCTCGCTGAATGCCTAGCCCTGAGAGGCTGGCACGCCGTCGATGGCGTTGAGCAGCACCCGCCGCAGGATGTCGTCGAATGGGATGCCGTACATTCCCAGGATAACTGAGAGGGCGACATCCTGTTCCGGAGGACCAAAGGAGGGATTGCAGTTGGAATCTATGAAGTGGTAGCGTCCCGAGTGATCCACACGGATGTCGAACTTACCATAGTCGGCCATCTTGGCTACGGAGAACGCCTTGCGGACGTATTTTTTGAGCTCTGGATCGCTGAAACGCCGGTAGTGGAAGACGTTATCCCCGTGGGTGAGCCACTGGTCTGCGAAGGTCAGGTAGGTGTAGCGGCTCTTGGGTTTGGTGAACACCTTCTCGGCCAGGAAGACCCGCTTCTTGTCATCCTGCAGGACAACGGCCGTGATCTCGCGCCCACTGATGAACTCCTCGACCAGCACCGGTTGCCGGTAGGTGCTGATGAGATAGCGCAACCTGCGCCGCAGGTGCTTCGCGTTCTCCGAGACGGCGTCGTCCGTAATTTCCACTGAGCCGTGTATGGCGTTGAGCTTGGAAATGAGTGGGAATCGCAGCAACGGATCGAGCCGGTCCTCGGGTGTGGTGAAGAGCTGAAAGTAGGGCACGGGGACGCCGTGCTCCTGAAGCAGCTTCTTGATGACGAACTTGTTGGTATCCAGCGATAACCCCAGGATACCGGCCCCCGTGTAGCGCAGGCCGAGGAGCTCCAACACGCCAGGAATGGCCGAGGCCAGACTCTCCTCACCCTTCACCGAGTCCACGAGATTAAGCACCACGTCTGGCATGTGCTCGCGGAGCCGCTCCGGCAGCGCAGAGTTGCCCGGATGGAGCTGTACGGCGACGCCCAGCGACGCCAGAGCATCGCCAATGCGCGCTGCATCCTGTTCGGCGTCTTTCTCGGTAATGTACTCCTCTTCGGTGGGGAAATCCTCGCGGCGGGCATCGCTGAAGACAATGCCCACGCTGCTGGGCAGGGGGGCGTCGGGCGGTATCCTGAGTGTCGTCTTTCGCACGGCTAATCCTGGATGTGAGATGGGAACGGCGTGTCAATGATACGACAGGACGGGGAGGCGACAAGTAGCGCTCGCTCCTTCCTGATGGTACAATCCCCGGCGAACATACCGTGTGGAGGCGTGGCTTTGACCGTTCCTGATATCCCCAAGATGCTGACCGATGAGTACCGCGAGTTGCTGGAGAAGTGCGTCCATTGCGGGCTCTGCCTGGAGGCGTGCCCCACCTACGCTGTGTTTGGCACGGAGATGGACGCGCCGCGCGGACGCATCGCGTTGATGCGCGCTGCGGTCGACGGAAAGATCGATCGCGATGCGTTTCTTACGACATTCGCGGAGCATATCACGCTGTGTCTGGAGTGCCGGGCGTGCGAGACGGCGTGTCCCTCGGGTGTGCAGTATGGCAAGCTGATCGAGGGGGCCAGGATCGCGCTCGAGGACCTGCGCCGGCCCGGGGTGGGCGAGCGTTTCGTGCGCTGGGTGGGGATGGCGCAACTGATGCCCCACGTGGGCCAGATGAAGCTGTTGGCGCGGCTGATGTGGCTCTATCAGGCCGTGGGCCTGCAGTGGGCGGTGCGCACGGCCAACGTGCTTCCGAAGCCGTTGCACGCGATGGAAGGAATCCTGCCTCCGATCACGCCGCGTTTTACTGACACCAGCCAGCCTGCGCCCGCCATCGGTGAGAAGCGTGGGACGGTGGCCTTCTTCTATGGCTGCATCCAGGAGGCGTTCCTGGCGGGCATCAATGCCGCCACGATTCGCGTTCTGCAGCGTAACGGCTACGAGGTCCACTTCCCGCAGTCGCAGACGTGCTGCGGTGCTGCCCAGTGGCACACCGGCGGCGAAGCGCTGGCGAAGGATCTGGCCCGGCAGAATATCGATGCCTTTGCCCCCTATGACGTTGTTGTGAACAACGCCGGCGGGTGCGGCCTTACGCTCAAGGAGTACCCCGATCTGTTGCGCGATGACCCGGACTATGCCGAGCGCGCGGTGGCTTTTGCCGCGAAGGTCCAGGACTTCAGCGAGTTCATCCACAGCCACCTGCATCGCCCGCCGCGGGGTACCCTGCGCGTGCGCGCCACCTATAACGATTCGTGCCACCTTCGACACGGACAGCACGTGATCGACCAGCCGCGCGAGCTGCTGCGCGCCATCGACGGGCTGCAGTTGATCGATCTCAAGCATCCCGATCGATGCTGCGGTAGCGCCGGCATCTACAACATCGTCCAGAGCGAGACCGCCAATGCGGTGCTGGACGCGAAGATGGAGGACATCGCCGCGACCGGGGCAGACATCGTCGTGACGAGCAATACCGGTTGCCATATGCAGCTCGTGGCGGGCGTGCGCCGCTGGCGGCTCAACGCCAAGGTGCTGCACATTGCCGAGGTGCTCGATCTGGCCTATATGGCGGAGGAGCGACAGGATGTCGCTTCGGCACGGCTGGAGGCACCGGTGCGCCACCCGAAGCCGTTGCTCCCCTCACCAAAGCTTCCCGAGCGTTGGCTCGCGTGGCAGGCCAAGCGCCTGAGGGCCCGTGACCGTGCCGATGGTGGCCGCCTTGGGTCGCTCAAGGCGCTTCTGGGGCCGGGACAGATCGTGGACAACCCTGTCGAACTGCTCACCTATCTCGGCGATGGCGGGCTGGATCAGGCGGTGCCTGTCGGCGTCGCCTTTCCCTACGCCACCGAGGATGTCCAGACACTGGCGCGGTGGGGCGCCGACAACGGTGTGCCCGTTGTAGCGCGTGGGGCCGGCACCGGTTTGGCGGGCGGAGCCGTTGCACTGCGCGGTGGCCTGCTGCTGTCGTTCTCTCATATGAAACACCTGCTGGATCTGGATGTGGCAGGGCGCAGCGCTGTAGTGCAGCCAGGCATCGTGAATCTGACGCTCGACGAGATCGTCCGGGGCGTGGGACTCTACTTCCCCCCGGACCCTGCCAGCGGGCGAGCCGCTACGATCGGTGGCAACATTGGCGCGAACGCCGGAGGACCCCACTGCTTCAAGTATGGGGTGATGACCAACTACGTGACGGGGCTTGGGGTCGTGCTTGCGGATGGACGACGCGTGCACCTCGGCGGGCGGGCGCTCGATGTGCCCGGACTCGACCTCGTCGGACTCTTTACGGGTGCCGAGGGAACGCTGGGCGTGGTGACCGAGGCCGAGTTGCGGCTGGTCCGCAATCCGCCTGCGGTCAAGACGCTTCTGGCTGCCTTCGAGTCCGTCGATCAGGCTGGTGAGGCGGTCTCTGCCGTGATCGCGGCGGGACTCGTGCCCGCGACGATGGAGGTCATGTGCCAGAAGATGATGCGTCTGGTCGAGGACTACACGCATCCGGGCCTGCCCGTTCATGCGGGTGCTGTGGTGATCATCGACCTGGATGGCTACCCGGAGAGCCTCGAGCCTCAGATGGAGGAAGTCGTGGCGGTTCTGCGTGCGAACCGCGCCGTGGAACTACGTGTCGCAAAGTCTGAAGCGGAGCGCACGCAGATCTGGTACGCCCGCAAGAGCGCGGCTGGAGCGCTGGCCCGGGTGGCACTGGACCACTACACGGTCGATGGGTCGGTGCCGCGCAGCAAACTGGGCCATACCCTGCGCGAGACGGTCAAGATCTGCGAGGAGCTTGATCTGCCGGTCGTGTTCCTGGCCCACGCGGGCGACGGCAATCTTCACCCCATGGTCCTGGTGGCCGATCCCAATGACGAGGAATTCCTGACGCGCCTGCACGAGGGTGGGCGCCGGATGTCGCAGCTGTTCGTCTCGCTCGGGGGGACGATCACGGGTGAGCACGGGGTCGGCATTGAGAAGCAGGAGTTCATGGCGCTCATGTACGGCGAGGAAGAACTCGCCGCGATGCACGAGATCAAGACGCTCTTTGACCCCGATCAACAGCTCAACCCGGACAAGGTCTTCCCAAAGGGTCGGACTTACGGAGCCTGCACGTTGATCGACGAGGCGCATCCACTGGATATCAGCACCGACATCGTGGCGCCGCGCAGTGCAGCGGAGGCATCGGCGGCGATCTGTGGGCTGGCAGCCGCTGGAAGGCGCATTCACGTGCGCGGTGCGGGCACAAAGTCAGGCCACCTGTCTCTGGACGGTGTGGCCCTCAGCACCGCGGAGCTTACCGGGATCCGTACCTATGCCCGGGACGATCTGTACGTCACGGTGGGCGCCGGGACGCGGCTCACTGATCTGCAGGCCGCGCTCGCGCCCGATGGTATGTGGGTGCCGCTTGCCTCGCCCTGGCCCGAGGCAACCGTGGGTGGCATCGTATCGACGGGGCTCAATGCACCGCTCCGGATGCGTTACGGGAGTATCCGCGACCTGGTACAGGCGTTGCACGTCGTGCTGCCCGACGGACGCCCGCTCTACGTGGGCCGGCCCGTCATGAAGAATGTGGCCGGATATGATCTGACCAAGCTCTTTGTTGGCGCTCACGGATCGCTCGGCCTGATCACCGATATCACCCTCAAGCTCGCTGCGCGCCCCCGGAAGACACAGACGCTGGTGGTCTCCGTGCCATCGTGGCCCCAGGGACTGTCGTGGGCGGCGATGTTGTCGGAGGCGGCGTTGGTTGCTTCGGCGATCTTGGTGGGACGGTTGCCGGACGCTCCGGACGGCCTTAGCCTTGTCTACACGGCTGAGGGGCTGCCGCAGGATGTTGACGCGGAGCTGGTCGCCGTCCGGGCGCTGTTGCGCCGCGTGGGCGCACCCGATTCTGTGCCGTCGTCGCGGGATGGGAGTTCGCTCTGGGCCGATTGGCTGGCGGTGGACTTCGCAGGACCTCAGGAGTTGCTCGTTCGGGCGGGCGTTGCGCCGAAGGATGTCACCGAGGCGGCACGCGCCGCACTGCCTCATCTGGGCAACGCGTGTATGCTGGTCGACGCGCCGAATGGTCACCTGACGCTCCGGGGTCCGTTTGATCTCGGGGGCGTCAGAGAGGTGGTCGAGGCGCTGGGTGGCTATGCGGTGGTGATGGGTGCCGCCCGGCCGGGACAGGATCTATGGGGACGTGCGCCCGAGGCGCTGGACGTGATGCGCGCCATCAAGGCACAGTGGGACCCCATCGGAGGGTTCAATGCAGGGGCGTTCCTGGTCTGAGGGTTGGACTCTCTCGCAGAGACGTCACGGACGCCAGGGCAGTCAGTCAGAGAGGGTACTGAAGCGCAAAACGTGCGCTGGCGCCTGCCCTGGCGGCTTGGTGTTAGATCAGATCCGTTGAGAAAGGAATAGGCGATGGCAGAAGAGATTCAGCGGGTTCCGGTGGATGTGTTACGGAAATTCATGGTCGATGTGTTCAAGGCTCAGGGCGTGAGCGACGACGATGCGGCGATCTGCGCCGAGGTGCTGATCACGTCTGACCTGCGCGGTATCGAGTCGCACGGTATCGGGCGGCTCAAGTACTACTATGACCGCATCCAGGCGGGCATCCAGTTCCCCGCCGCGAAGATGGAGATCGTCAAGGAGACCGAGACGACGGCCCTGGTCGACGGGCACCATGGGATGGGCCATCCTACGGCCTACCGTTCGATGGAGTTGGCCATCCGCAAGGCGCGTGAGTACGGGATCGGAGGGGTGGCTGTTCGCAATGCCACGCACTTCGGCATTGCTGGCTACTATCCGCTCATGGCAGCCAAGGAGGGTCTGGTTGGGTTGGCTGTGACCAACGCGCGACCCTCGATGTCACCGACCTTCGGTGCACAGCCGATGTTGGGGACGAATCCCATCGCCTTCGCGGCACCTTCGGATATGCCGTTCCCCTTCTGCTTCGACGGCGCGACCACGATTGCGCAGCGTGGCAAGATCGAGGTCGCGGCGCGCGCTGAGAAGCCGGTGCCTGCCGGATGGGTGATCGATGACCAGGGACGTGACATGACGGATCCCGACGTCATCCTTGAGGGGCTGACGAACGAGACCGCGTCTATGCTTCCACTGGGCGGCGCCGGGGAGGCAATGGCAGGCTACAAGGGGTATGGTTTGGCCGTGATTGTGGAGATCCTCTCCGCGGCGCTATCCGGTGGGCCTTTCATGCACGGCCTGTCGGGGCTCAACGCCGATGGCTCGCCGGCTCCTCACAGGCTGGGCCACTACTTCCTGGCCATCGATGTCACGCACTATGTGCCGCTCGATGTGTTCAGGGGCATTGTGGGCAACATGGCACGGGAGCTCCAGGCTTCGAAGAAGGCCCAGGGCGCCGAGCGCATCTACGTCGCAGGTGAGAAGGAATATGAGCGCGAGCTCGCAGTGCGCGCGAAGGGCGTTCCGGTCAATGCCAACCTGCGCAAGACCCTCGTTTTCTTGCGCGACAAGTTGAGCGTTCCTGGTTACGAGGCGTATTTCTAGAGCGGGAATGCCCCCCTCCCTGGCCCTCCCCCCGGTCGGCGGACCGACCGGAGGGAGGGGAACGGAGTTCGTGCCAAAGGGGGAGGCGCCGTTTTACCATCCACTCACGAGGAGGACGGTATGACCCATGCAAGCAACGTCTATCTGGCGGTCGATCTCGGTGCCGAGAGCGGCCGCGTCGTCGCGGGCCATTTCGACGGCACCCGAATCTCGCTTGAGCCTTTGCACCGGTTCCCCAACGGCCCCGTCAATGTGCGCGGCACGCTTTACTGGGACGTGTTGCGCCTCTGGAGTGACATCAAGACTGGCCTGGGGAAGGCGGCAGAGCTCTATGGTGGCCGTATCGCTGGTATCGGCCTGGACACCTGGGGCGTCGACTACGGCCTACTGGCCCGCGATGGAAGCCTCCTGAGTAACCCCTACCACTACCGCGACAGCCGCACCGACGGAATGATGGAGGCGGCCTTCCGAAAGGTGTCACGGGCCGAGGTCTTCGCGTGCACTGGCATCCAGTTCATGCAGCTGAACACGCTGTACCAACTCATGGCTATGGTCGAGGCGGGATCGCCCGTACTGGATGTTGCGGATAGGCTCCTGACCATGCCCGATCTGATCAACTACTGGCTTACCGGGCGGATGGCCAACGAGTTCACGATCGCGACGACGACCCAGTGCTATGATCCCCGCGCGGGCGATTGGGCGTATGGCATGCTGGAGAAGCTGGGCATTCCCGCGCGGCTCTTCGGCAAGATCGTGCCGCCGGGCACGGTGCTGGGCCCCCTCGACCCGTCGGTGGCGGCAGAGACCGGTCTGGGTGATGTGCCCGTGATCGCGCCGGCAACGCACGACACCGGCTCGGCTGTCGCTGCGGTGCCGATGGATCCGGACAACGCGATCTACCTGAGTTCGGGCACCTGGTCGCTGATGGGGGTCGAATCGAAGGTCCCGATCATCGACGACCGGATGCTCCAGTGGAACTTGACCAATGAAGGTGGCGTGGACGGCACGTTCCGTATCCTCAAGAACATTATGGGACTCTGGCTCGTGCAGGAGTGCCGCCGCGAGTGGCAACGCGCTGGCGAGGAGCACGACTACGGCGAGATGGTGGACATGGCGGCAGCGGCCCCAGCTTTCGGACCCGTGGTCTCGCCAGAGGATTCGCGCTTCCTGGCCCCGGGGGACATGACGCCACGGATCGCGGCTGCGTGCCGCGACGCGGGCCAGATCCCGCCCGCATCCAAGGGAGCGTTCCTGCGCTGTGCCCTGGAGAGCCTGGCGCTCGAGTACCGCTGGGTCGCGGAGCGCCTCGATGAGCTCACGGGCAAGCGGCTCGAGACCATTCACATCATTGGGGGCGGGGCCCAGAATGAGCTACTCGACCAGCTTGCCGCCGATGCCACGGGCCGCACCGTCGTGACCGGTCCGATCGAGGCGACGGCGCTGGGCAACGTGCTCGTGCAGGCCAAGGCCCTGGGACACATCGGTTCTATGGCCGAGGGACGCGAGGTGGTGAAGGCCTCCTTCGACCTCAAGACCTTCGAGCCACGGGATTCGGCGCGCTGGGATGACGTCTACGCGCGCTATCTCGAGGTCCGCCAGAGTTGACCGGCGTGGGGATCGAAGACACATTCGGCTTTGATCCGACCTACGGCTACGATCGGGCCGCGCTACTGGCGGTTGGCACGCCGCCGCGGCCCGCCGATTTCGAATCCTTCTGGCTCGATACGGCCGAGGAGACGTCTCGCCTCCCGTTGCGGCTGAAGGTGACTCCGCTCGAGAGCCCCGATCCACGTGTGGTCCTACAGCGCGTCGATTTCGACACGTGGGGCGGCTATCGCATCGGGGCCTGGGTCGTCTCGCCGGCAGAGGGCGAGCCGGTGTGCGGCGCCGTTGTGGGGCACGGCTACGGTGGTCGTGAAGGGCCGGACTTCGACTTACCGATCGATCGTGCCGCCGCGATCTTTCCGTGCGCGCCCGGGTTCAACCTCTCCGCACGGTCCGATCTCCCAAGCACGTCTGACCGACACGTGGTGCACGGGATCAGCTCTCGGGAGACCAGCCTGCTGAGGCCCTCGGTGGCCATGCTCTGGTCGGCTGCGACGGCGTTGTCCGCACTGCACCCGGCGGTGGCTGAGCGTCTGATCTACATCGGGGGCAGCTTCGGAGGTGGGTTGGGGGCCCTGGCGCTGCCCTGGGACCATCGTTTCACGCGGGCGCACCTTGGCGTTCCCACGTTCGGTCACCACCCGATCCGGCTGCAGTGCCCAGGCGTGGGGAGCGGGGAGGCCGTCCGGCGCTACCACGCGGAACACCCCGAGGTGGCATCCGTTCTCGCCTATTACGACGCTGCCACAGCGGCATCGTTCATCGACATCCCGGTCCTGGTCTCCCCGGCGCTGGCTGACCCGGCCGTTCCCCCACCGGGTCAGTTCGCTGTGGCCAATGCGCTACGTCACCGCGAGTTGTTCATCCTCACAGCCGGGCATATGCCCTATCCCGGGGAAGCCGAAGAGGCACTGGCCCTCAGGGAGGCGCAACGCCGCTGGTTCCGCCTTCCGTGAATCCCTATTCTCTCGCCCTGTGATTCTGGATCACCTGGCGCAGCGTCTCATCCAGCGAGACCGTGGGCACCCAGCCGATGGTACGTCGGATCTTTGAGATGTCGGGGACGCGGCGCTGCATATCCTCGAAGCCGGGCTCATAGGCCTGTGCATAGGGCACGAAGATGATGCTTTCAGGGGACCGGTCCGTGAGCGCCAGGACGCGCCGGGCGAGCGCCTCAATGGTCACCTCGTCGGTCGATCCCACATTGAACACCTCGCCGACCGCGGCGGGGCATTCGATCAGACCCATGAGCGCTGCGACCACGTCGCGGACATTGCAGAAGCAGCGGGTCTGTTGCCCGTCGCCATAGACGGTGAGGGGCTCTCCTGCCAGTGCTTGCCCCACGAAACGCGGGATCACCATGCCATATTGCCCCGACTGTCGCGGGCCCACGGTGTTGAACAGCCGTACCACCACCACGGGCAGCTCGTGCTGCTTGTAGTAGGCAAGCCCCAGGAACTCATCCACGGCCTTGGAATCGGAGTAGCTCCAGCGTGCCCGCGTCGTCGGTCCCAGCAGACGGTCATCGTCCTCGGCAAAGGGCACCCGTACGCCCTTCCCGTATACCTCGGAAGTAGAGGTAATGAGGACCTTCCTGCGGTAGCGCGCCGCAGCCTGAAGGACACTGTGCGTTCCCAGGACATTGGTCTCGATAGTGCGGACCGGGTCGTGCACGATCAGCTCGACGCCGACGGCGGCAGCCAGGTGAATGATGACATCGCACTCGCTGGCCAGCCGGTCCATGACCAGCGTATGGGTGATGGTGTCGATGGCGAAGCGAAATCGGGGGTGGCCAGTCAGGGGCTCGATGTTCTCGAAACGTCCTGTCGAGAGGTCATCGATCACGGTGACCGTGCCACCGCGGGCCAGGAGCGCCTCCGCGAGGTGCGACCCGATAAAGCCGGCGCCGCCGGTGATCAGAACGTGGCTTGAGATGGTGTCATTGCTCATGGGTGGCGAGTATAGCATAGTGTCTCCGCAGTGCTCTGATGCTAGTGATCATGGGATGTCTGTAACCCACGGCTGGGTAGGCACGGTTCAGCCGGCACGGGCAGCCAAGTAGAGCCCGAACGAGCCACGTAGGCCTGACGCAACGCGCTCAGGCTGGGCGGCGATGAGCGACTGCAGTTTGTGCACTGGCAGGCACGTGATCGCCAGGAGCTCGTCGTCGCCGGCGCTCAGCTTGAGCCAGTCGGCCTCGCTCAGGCGACCCCGGTAGACGGTGCGGTGTTCGGCGTTCGTCCCGTCTGCGTAGGCGTAGGTCCCCAATGCAGCCAGTTGCTCGACCGCGCCGATGCTCACGCCAAGTTCTTCCTGGAGCTCCTTGCTGAGCGCCGCCTCCACGGACTCGGTACCCGAGACGTGTCCTGCAGCAGGGAGGTCGAAGAGGCCCGGCGCTTCTGCCTTCTGCAGGCCGCGCACCTGCAGCACCGTGTGATCGGGCAGCGCCGGGTGGTCGAGAAAGAGCTCAACCGTGCGGTGCCGGAACCCCGCGGCGTGACAGAGCCAACGCGCGACGAGGAGCGTCGCACGTCCATCGGACAACGTGGCCTCGCGGAACCATCGCCCGAAGTCTGGTGTGGCCTCAGCAAGGCGGCGAAAGTCTGCGACGGTCTCGTTAGCTGCGGGCACCGGTGTGCCGTCCGGGTCGACGTTCAGCAGGTACTCCGTACGCGCGTACTCCGCTCCAAAGGCTTCCAGGAGCGCCGGATCGCGCTGCGTTCTGGCGAGAAGGCGCACTGCAGCACTGAACGCTGCGTGGGTCAGCCGTCCGTCCTCATCGCTGACCGTGCGCCGCAGCGCGGCAAGGGGCCCGGTGATGGCGGCTGGCGCCGAAGCTCCCCATGCCTGCGCCAATCGGCGCCGCAGAACGTGATAGAACGCGAATGAGGCCCACGTCGGGATCGGGGTGATCACCATCCACAGCCTGTATAGCGGTCCTGTGGTTACGGGTTGGCCGAGACCCTGTGAGAGGAGCAGGGCTCCGACATAGACGAGGGTGGTGAGCAGCGGCATCGCCCACGGCGCAAATGGATCGCGCCGCCGGCCTATCCAGGTCTCCCAGGTGCGCTCGGTCTCGCTTGCCCCCTGCGCTTTGAGGAAGGCGCCGATGCGTTTGACGCTGTAGTCCTCTCCCATGATGTAGAAGTCGTGTGCCGTGGCGACCCACGGAGCCAGGAGCAGGAGATAGCGCGAGTCAAGGAGCTGCGTGGCCTCGATGCCCAACGACCCCAGGCCCAGGAGTCCGGTGACGTACGTCAGTTTCTGGATCGTGTAGCGGGTGCGGGCCTCCTGGGTTTGAAGCTTCTCGGCCTGTAGATGCCGGACGAACTCCGCGTGGTCGGTCTCTGCCATCGCTCAGCCTCCGGGTGCGGGACCTCTCTGCGCGAGTATAGCCGCGGGTGCGTGTTCGGCAACCGCGCGGCCATCCCTTGCGAGGGTTTTGGGGGTTGCGGGGCGCCGGCGGGTGGCAGAACCCCTCGCAGAGTGCAGAAACTCTGCGAGGGGGAGATCTGCCTTGCGAGGGGGTTTCCGCACCCTCGCAAGGGTTCCGGGCTCGCGGCGCGGCGGCTGGCGGCAGAACCCCTCGCAGAGGGCCCCGACTCCGGTCGGCAAACTCTGCGAGGGGGACAGTCTCGCCTGCGAGGGGGAGAGCGTCCCTTGACGCAGCGGTGCGGGCTGTGTAGGATCAGGGGCATGATGAAGACCAGAGCACCGGTTGCCTGGACGCCTTACCCCGACGTGGATGCCCTGCTCGCGGAGGTCCTCGAGGGCGCACGCGAGATCCTCGGCGCGCGCTTGGTTGGTATGTATCTCGATGGATCGCTGGCGACCGGTGGCTTCGATGCTGCCAGCGACATCGACTTCGTCGCGGTTCTGGACTCCGCGGTCACTGAGGGTGAGTTCCTGGCCCTGCAAATGCTGCACGACCGGATTGCCACGCTCGATGCCCCGCTTGCCATCCAGCTCGAGGGGTTCTACGTGCCTGCCGCTGCCCTGCGGGACGAGGCTATGGGCATCCGCTGTCCCAATCTCGAGCGGGGACCGGGAGAGCGGCTCAAATGGGTGACGCTCGACGCGGCCTGGGCCATCCACAGGTACGTGCTCTACAACCATGGGGTCACCATTGCGGGGCCCGACCCTCGAACGATCGTCGACCCGGTCGCGCCCTCTGACCTGCGGGGCGCCGCGGAGGGCTTCCTCGAGTGGCTATCCGGGCTGACGGCCGACTCCGTGCCGATGGCTTCCAGGGGATACCAGTCCTACGTCGTGCTCACGGTGTGCCGCATCCTCTACACGCTGGCCCATGCTGATGTGGCATCGAAGAGCACCGCCGTGGTGTGGGCGCGGCAGACGCTCGATGCGCGCTGGCACTGGTTGATCGACGAGGCGGTACAGGGCCGGCACTCTGGCGACGGTCCGCCCTTGCCGGGCGCCGTGGCTGAGACGCTGGCCTTCATCGAGACCTGTGTAGCGCAGCAGCGCTGACCGCGGGATCTCCGGGTTCACCGGGCAAGGGCTTTGCCCGAGAGCGGTCCCTGGCTCAGCCCCGGTCCCTGTGCAAGAGGAGGACGACGATGGATGGACGCATGCCCGTGATCTTTTTCGGACACGGTAACCCGATGAATGCTGTGTCGGACAACGCTTACTCGCGGGGGTGGGCGGCCCTGGGTGCAGCGATCCCCCGCCCTGAGGCCGTGCTCTGCATCTCGGCCCACTGGTACCTGCCGGCAACGCTCGTCACAGCGATGCCGGCGCCGCGGACGATCCACGACTTTGGGGGCTTTCCTCGCTCTCTCTACGAGGTGCAGTACCCTGCGCCCGGCTCGCCCGACCTGGCCCGGCGCGTCCAGACGCTACTCGCGCCCGTGAACGTGGGCCTCGACGACCTCTGGGGGCTCGACCACGGCACCTGGTCGGTGCTATGCCACGTCTTCCCGAACGCCGATATCCCGGTCGTGCAGTTGAGCATCGACGAGACGAAGCCTGCGGCTTACCACTATGAGCTGGCGAGTCACCTTGCGCCGTTGCGGGATGAGGGCGTACTGATCGTGGGTAGCGGCAACCTTGTCCACAATCTGCACGCGTATGCCTGGGGTCAGCAGCGCGCCGAGCCCTATGACTGGGCGGCGCGTTTTGAGGAGCGGGCGCGCCGCCTGCTGCTTGCCCGCGACCATGCACCCCTGGTTGCCTATGAGACGCTGGGGCGGGCCGCCATGCTCTCGATTCCCACGCCCGACCATTACCTGCCCCTGCTCACCATCATCGCGTTACAGCAGGACGGCGATGCCGTGACTTTCCCCGTCGAGGGCTTCGACGGCGGATCCATCTCGATGACGGCAGTGCAGATCGGCTAGTGGTCAGCTGAGTTGGTTCGTCGTAACCGCTTCAGCGGTTCTGCCGCCGCCCAGTCTGCTGGGCGCGTCTGTTGGGCGCGTCTGCTGGGCGCGCCGGCGGAGGCACCGGAACGACTGAAGCCGCACCTGCGAATGCCAGACATCAGGTTAACGAAGCACGAGGCTCACTGCCGGCGGATCAGCGGCAGATAGGCCCGGTGGATCTGCTCGACGATGGCCACGTGGATCGGCACGATGAGCGGGCTCTCGGGGATTTCGGGCGCGTCAGCGGTCACGGTCAGGGAGCGGGTGTAGGTGCCCAGGGGGAGGCCCTGTGGGTCGACCGTGACGGTGAAGCTTCCGCCGGCCTGCCCCTGCGTCGGTAGTACGCTCACGGGCAGTGCGCCGGGTCCCAGCGTGACAGTCCAGCCGAAGGGCTCCTCGCCCGTGTTGAGCACGGCGATCGTCCGCGAGAAGGCGTAGGTATTGCTCACGAGCTGCATCGCGCCCAAGCTCCCTGGCGAAACGGCCATACCCCAGTGCACGACCTCCCACGATCTTGGGCGCTTGGCCATCTGCGCGAGGGCGGTGTAGGCGGGACGCGCAGACCCGTCGCTGTTGAGCACGGCGAAGTAGCGCAGGGGATCACACGTTGCGTACCAGGGCATCGTGCTGAAGTCGAGGTTCGACACGGCCATCACGCCCATCCAGGGCCAGTTGGCATCGGCGTAGGCGAAAGCGCGCCGCAGATAGTCGGCTTGCTGCGCCGCCGTGACCTGCTGCCAGGCGAAACCGCTGCTTTCCCAGGTCGCATTGCACGCCGCCGACTCCAGGAGCCAGCCGAACTCCGTGCCCCAGACGGGAAGCGTGCCGTCACCGTGGGCGACCATCACGGCGTGGATGTCCTCGGCGCGCCGGAAGTTCAGGATGCCACCTCCCCACGCCTTGTCCTCGGGGGTTCCACCAAAGCCGTAGTTGTGGATGCTGATGGCGTCGAAGTGACCCTTCAGGCCCGCGGCGTACATCGCCTCCAGAAAGGCCACGTCGTTCATCGCCCGGCCCTCGGGGAGTCCTCCGGTCGGCGCGAGACTGCCCGCTACGACGAGCACATCAGGATCGCCCGTCCTGGCGCCCGCGTAGGCGCGCTTCACCATCTCGGTATAGCGCACGGGGTCGACATCCTGGTAACCCCACTGGAAGTCGAGATTGGGCTCGTTCCACACCTCCAGGGCCACCCGGTAGGCAAAGGAACACTGTGATTGCTTCTGGGCGATGTGGACCGCAAGGTCCTGGAAGAAGGCCTGCCAGCCGGCCATTTCGCCATCCTGGATGGGCGTCCAGTCCCCGGAATCGCGCTCGACGCGCAACAACAGGTTGAGTTGGCGCGCGCAAGCTTCGTCGAGGCGCCAGTCAACGGTCTCCCAGTTGTAGATGCGGTTGCGATCGCGATCGACCGCGTTCCAGTAGGCGAAGTACTTGAACCAGTCGAATCCGGCGTCACGGACCTTGGCCAGGTTCCCCGGTGGATAGGCGAGCATGAAGCCATAGCCGAGGTGGGGTGGTGTGTCCGCGCGAACGGAGGCTGGCAGAGCCAGCACGCTCACCAGCAGGAATCCCGCAACGAGGCCCAGCAACCAACCGCATCTCCGTCGCATGGCCTCATTGTACCTCAGGTTTGAGAATAGTATGCAACGATCAGGTGCCAGGCCCTCAGATTTGTGCGGTTTGCCCTGCCGGCGTACACTGCAGTCAACAACCGCAAGGAGGTCCCACGCTATGGCAGTCATTCGGTTCAACTTCCTGTCCAAGTACCTCGGATACCAGACCAACGTCACGATCTGCTTGCCGCGCCCTCACGAAGAGGACGGTGCGGACTTCTACAGGCCGGGGATGAAGTTCCAGACGCTCACTCTGCTCCACGGCTACTCCGGTGACAGCACCGACTACGCCGACTTCACTGGCATCGTGCGCTACGCCGATGATGCCCGGATCGCGGTGGTCATGCCGTCGGCCTACAACGGCTTCTACACCGATAATCCCAAGGGTCCGCGCTACTGGCGTTACGTCTCGGAGGAGCTCCCCCAGGTCTGCCAGTCGCTCTTCCCACTCTCGACGCGGCGCGAGGATAACTTTGTTGCCGGGCTATCGATGGGCGGGCACGGTGCGATGAAGATGGCCATCATGAGGCCTGAGTCCTTTGCGGCTGTCCTCTGTATGTCGGGCGCCTCACCGAATCCGGACAAGATCAGCGAGGTGGCAGCGCAACGGCGACTGCGTCGCCCTCCGGCGGATGACCTGCCCACAGTGGACTACGAGACTCTCTACGGCGACCTCAAAGCCTTCAAGGGCGGCGTCAACGATGTCTGGCACTATGCCAAACTGAACGTCGAGCAGGGGAAGCCTTTGCCCAAAGTCTTCTTCAGTGTGGGGGATCAGGACTTTGCGCTCAAAGGGGTGGAGGATGCCGCCGCCTACCTGACCGACCTGGGCTACGACACGACCTATGAGCTCGTGCCGGGCTACGGACACGAATGGGACTTCTGGGATCTGACGCTGCGGAAGGCGCTGCGCGAGTGGTTGCCACTTCGCCACAGTGTGATCTACCCCGACGAGGGGTAATCAGGAAGCGGGAGGCGGGTATGGTGCGACAGACGTCACGCCTGGGAAGGGCGCGGAACATCTTCTTGGTCGTCTTTCTGGTGTCCACGTGTGTCGCCGCGCTCTCTCTGGCTTCAGGTCTACTATCCGTGGAAGAGGAGCCGCCAGCCTCCGAGCCTGGGTCGCCCGGCCCCAGCCCTGGTTCACCGCCCGCCGCCGTCACCGAGGCCAATGCCCTGGCCGTCATCACGGCGGTTACCTCGTCGGTGACGTCAGTGTTCACGTTCCTGGGGCTTGTCTCGACGACGGTGCTCAAGTGGCGCAAAGAAGCGCGACAGCGAGCCGACCACGCACTGGAGAGGCAGCAGAAGGAGATCGAGGTCGAGAAGCAACGGCTCGAGCTGGAGGCCCTGCGAGCCGAGCGTGACGAGCGGCTCCGGCGGATGGCGCACGATAATGAATGAAAGACCCTACACAGGAGATAGGAGTTCGCACTATGGTCGAGGACATATACGGGAAATCGGACAACGCAGCCCCCATCGTTGAGGCGCACCGGGGTGATAGCTCGAATGCGCCGGAGAACACGCTGGCGGCGTTTCGTGCCGCGGTCGAGCTGAAGGCACGCTGGATCGAGCTCGACGTCCACCCGACGCGTGACGGCGCCCTGATCGTCATGCACGACGACACCGTCGACCGCACCACGGACGGGTCAGGCGCCATTGCCGCCCTCACGCTGGAGGAGATCTCGCGCCTTGACGCGGGATCGTGGTTCGATGCCCGCTTTGCCGGCGAGCGTGTTCCCCAGTTGCGTGACGTGTTCGATCTCGTCGCGCCCACTGCGACGCGGATCAACATCGAGATCAAGGCGGCGCCGCCTGGGCTCAACGTCACGCGTGGCGTCGTCGAGCTCCTGCGCGCCTACGGCAAGGAGCGCGAATACGTCGTCTCGTCGTTCGACCTGGCGGCACTGCTGGAGGTTCAGGCCGCTGCGCCAGAGATCACGTTGGCCCTGATTGGTGGTGGGCCGGATATACTTGAGAAGGCGAAGCAGCACGGGCTGCCATGGGTCCACGCCTACCACCTGACCGCGAACGCGGACTTTGTGGCCGAGGCGCATGCGGCGGGTAAGCGCGTCAACGTCTGGACCGTCGACGACCCGGAGACGCTGCCTGCCTGGACTGCGATTGGCGTCGACAAGATCTGCACAAACCGCCCCGCTACAATGCTTGCCGCGCTGTCGCGGTAGCATCGTGCGGGAGCCTATCGAACGGAGGTTGAGATGGGTGTGAAGCGAATCCTGATGTTGGTCGGTGATTTCGTCGAGGACTATGAGGTGATGGTGCCTTTCCAGGCCCTACAGATGGTGGGCCACACGGTTCACGCGGTCTGTCCCGACAAGGCCGCCGGAGACAAGGTGCGCACAGCCGTGCACGACTTCGAGGGCGACCAGACCTACAGCGAGAAGCCTGGACATAACTTCGCGCTGAACGCCACCTTTGCCGACGTCAATCCCGAGGACTACGATGCCCTGGTCATCCCGGGCGGTCGCGCGCCGGAGTACATCCGCCTCAATGAGAAGGTGCTGGACATCGTGCACCACTTCGCGGCAACGGGTAAGCCGATCGCCGCGATCTGTCACGGGCCACAGGTCTTGGCCGCGGCGCGGGCTCTGAAGGGCAAGGTCTGCACGGCGTATCCAGCGGTGGGACCGGAGGTGACGCGCGCGGGCGGCAAGTTCGTGAGCGTCCCCGTCGACAAGGCCTACGTCGACGACAACCTGGTCACGGCACCCGCCTGGCCCGCGCATCCCGACTGGCTCGCGAAATTCCTCGAGGTCCTGGGGACGAAGATCGAGGTGTAGGTTCGTTGCGGGCGGTAGAGAGGTTGAATCCGGTATAGGTCGGGTCTCCAGAGCCGACCTCTGCCGTGGGGAGCGGATGGGCGGGTCAGGAGACCCGCCCTACATCCGGATGCGGAGCGGCTCAACCCTTGCGCCAGCGGGCGTAGCGCTCCCAGCGACCGAAGGCGCGCAGCGCCTGCTCGGCGGCTTCCGCGGGAATCCCCGCGGGTTCGACCCCAGCCGATCTCAGCGTCCAGTAGATCTCGGCGGTCTTGTCGAGGTACTCCAGCGTGTCGAGCGCCGCATCGAGCGAGCGCCCGGTGGCCAGCGCGCCGTGGTAGCGCCAGACCACGACCTCGCAGCGACGGACCGCCTCCGCCGAGGCCAATCCCAGCTCAAGCGACCCTGGTAGATGATAGGGCAGCACGGCGAAGCCATCGGGCAGATGCAGCAGCGCCTCGCTCTGCATGCGCAGCAACACATCAGCCATCACCGCGGGGTCCTCGAACTCGGGCACGTGGGTGGCGGCGATCAGCCGCGGCGGATGCGTGTGCACGATGGCCCGATGGTCGGGACGCGTTTCGTGAAGGGCCGCGTGGATGGCCAGATGCGAGGGCATCTCGCTTGTGGGACGGTCGTTGCCGCAGATGAAGGTCGTTGACTGGCCGTCCGGCGCGATGCGGAAGAGCCCCAATCCCTCGTGGGGCGCCTCGGCGATGTCGCGGGCGCGGGTCCCGGTGCCCGTCACGAGGAGGTAGCACCCGCCCAGGGCTGGCACAGCGACCGGCACAGGGACCGGCTTGTCCCCCGCGAGCGCCGTCAATGCCTCAGGAAGGGTATCGAGCCGAACTGAGAAGTTGCCGCCACTGCCCTCCGACCAGCCCAGCCGTGCCAGCCAGCTCGCAACGC
>JAXDDP010000166.1:0-5078 GCA_034676785.1 Anaerolineae bacterium
CCGCCCTTTCCACAGGCGCTTGATACACCGGCGAACCGCAAGACCTTTGTGCGATCGAGGCGGCTACCGAACGGAGCCTGGCCTATGACGGTAACCCGAGTAAACGGGATCATCAGCAATCCTGCGTACATCGGTTGGAAGGTCTGGGGAGGGGCCATCGTATCAAAGAACGTATATCCGCCAATTATCGACGAGGAGCTGTTCTGGACCGTTCAGGAGAACCATGGGAGATCCGGCAGTCCCAAGAAGAACTACGATCCCTTGCCACTGGCAGGCATCCTCTACTGCGGCAATCACGCGCACTTGAAGCGAATGGCATACTCAAACAATGGGCGAAGCGGCACTGCAGTATACCAGTGCTACGACGGTGATCTTCGTGCATATTGCTGCACACTTGCGGCTCATATCCTGGATGGGCCCCTCGGTGAGGCCATCATCGGTCAGCTTACCCTACCCGGCCTTGCAGACAGGATTCTCGATCGCCTGACCGATGAGTACGAGTCCGCCAAGGAGAAAACGGCAGGCTATCGGCGCGAGATCGAACGGCTCGATAGAGAGATCAGCAACTTGCGCGTCAATCTGTCATCTGGGGTGATGAGTGCCGATCAACTGCAATGGGTCGATGAGCAGATCAGTGCCCGGCTGGGCCGCATCCGTGAGCTTGCCGACCTTGAGAACCGACGGGTCGATACTGAGGCTGGCCTACCTGTCTCGCGTCCAGAGGACATCGACCTCATCAGGGTGTTCTTGAGCAACCTCGACGAGAGTTGGCCGGAACAGCCCAATGCTCTCAAAAACGCCCTTCTACGACTGGTCCTGGACAAGGTCATCATCTGGGCCGAACCTGCACAAATCAGGGCGAAACTGATCTGGCGTACAGGGCTTGAGCAGGAACTTCTCATCGGGCGCACCATCAGGGGGTGCTGGGATAAGTGGTCGGACGAGGAAACTGCGACACTCAGAACGTCCTATCCAACACTCGATCCTGCAGAGCTCATGGCAATCTTGCCCAAGCGCACCTGGAAGGCGATCAAGATAAGGGCCAAACGCCTGGGGATTCGGAGAACTGAACCGCTTTCGGCACGCCGAAGTGATTCCTACACGGAACAGGAGGATAACCTGATCAGGCAGTTCTACGCAGGCGAGATGAGCTTGGAGCAGCTAATGAAGACCACGGGGAGATCAGAGAACAGCATCGACTGTCGCGCGAGGAGAATGGGATTAGGCCATCGTGTGCGTGAAAGGCCTTGGAGGTGGTTGGACAACGGGAAGAATCCCGGCGAAATCGATGACTCATCTACATATAGTAGGGATTCGTCTCGATGAGCACGAAGTGTGTGGGATCGTCAGCTTGCTGGATGACGTCAAACCGGGCTATCCCTGGCTCCTGGATGCTGCATCGGGCATTGGCAATCGTAGCGTGCTTGAATGCCTCAACAGCATCTGGCCTTACGTGCACAAACACGTGAACAACCAGCATTAGCGCCTCCTTGGTCTGCATGAGCGAACTACCCCCAAGGATAGCCCGCTCCGCAACCCGCACAAGCGCCAACGCTAGATGCCCGGAAGCGTATCCTCGTCGTCTCGCAGCCGCGCGCCTTTGCCTGGGTCCCCTGCGACGTAGTTAGCAGCGGGCTGCTGGATAGGAAGGATGACGTTGAAACGGCTCCCGGGACAGGTACGAACATCGTGGCCAGAGCTCTCGACCCATACCCTCCCCCGATGTGCCTCGACGATCCCCTTAACGATCGCCAGACCAAGCCCGGGGCCACCGCCGCGGAACTTGATTGTTCCGGAAGAGTGCAGGCTGACTTCGCCGGTCTGGTAGAACTTGTCGAAGATGCGCTGCTGATGGACAGGATCGATGCCAATGCCCGTGTCTGCCACGGTGACCTGAATGCAGTGTTCTGGGAGTCCGTAGAGGTCATAGGAGACAGGCTTCGCCGTGATTCTGATCTCACCGCCATCCGGCGTGTACTTGATGGCGTTCATCATCAAGTGCCGGAACACTTTATCGAGGGCCGTGCGATCAGCTTCGATGGTAGCGATACCTGTGAGATCGGCGAGCCGAAGGTCGATGTGGCGTTCGGTGAGCGCATCCTCCAAGTCCAAGACGACGTGCTTGAGTAGGGCATGGAGATTGACAGGCAAGAACTCAAGCTGGAGTGAGCGGCTCTCAATCTCAGCGATATCTACCATACGGTCGACGATCTCCTGCAGCCGCTCTGCGCCCAGAGAAAGGCCCTGCACCATGCCGTTGATCGCCGGATTGCGCTTGAGGAGCGGTTCCTCAAGCAACAGGTTGCTGTAGCCCGTGACCAACGTCAGCGGGGTGCGCAGTTCATGAGAGGCCAGCGAGATGAAGTCCGACTTTGCCCGATCCAGGCTTGCCAACTGACGGTACGCCTCGGACAACTCCATGTAGACGCGTGCGTTGTGGAGGGCGACACCCGCCTGCCCGGCGAAGGTCGCACCGAGCGCTACCTCGCCGGCCGTGTAGGGTCCTGGCCTCTCCCGAACTAGCGAGAGCATCCCGATCACCTCGTCTCCGGCATTGATCAAAGGCAGGCCTACCCACGACCGAGCCGGGGGCAAGTCCTCGACATACTCCCAGTCGGCCCGCTGTTCCAACTCCGGGATCACGAGAGGTTCTTTGGTTTCGCAGATCGTCTGAAAAACATCGCCCGCCTTGATGCGTACCCGGATATCCAATGGGTTTCGATTCGCCGGGAATCCTCGTGCAGCGACGGTCTCCAGCACATCATCTCGCCGCAACAACACCGAAGCACGGTCATAGCCCACAATCTGACCCAAGCCGGTGAGGATCAGATCCAGCACCTCGGAGACATCCAGCGTCTGAGAGAGCGCCCGTGCGACAGCATAGAGGGTGTCCGACAGTGTACGCTGTGCATGCTCGAACTCATACCGAGAAGCATTCCGGATCGCGATGGCGACCTGGTCTCCAAGCGCATAGCAGACGCGGCGATCATCATCGGTGAAGGCATCGCGATGCGATGACTGGATATCCAATAGCCCCAACAGGACGTCGCCCGTAACCAGTGGGACAGCCATCTCAGATTGCGTAGTGTCCAGTGGGCCAATCTGCACATACCGCTCGTCCTGGCTGACATCGTTGACGCAGACCAGCTCGTGATGGCGCGAAGCCCATCCCATCAGACCGAACTCACCTGTGACTAACCGGTAACCCTCGCCGATGAGCTGCTGACCTGCATCACCAGTCCCTGCACGCGCGACGAGGTAATCTCCGTTCGGATCGGTCAGGAAAATGCCAACAAAATCATACCCAAAGCCAGCCTGAAGCGTTTGGACCACGTGGTTCAACAGAGCATCGAGATCAAGGAACGCGTTGACGCTGTGCCCGATGCCGATCAGTGTCTCAAGATGCTTCGCGCGCTCTTCATACATACGCGAGCGCGACTCCACCGTGAGTCCCATTGTCTGGAGGTTCTGGATACCTCGCAACCTGGCCACCTGCAATACCAGGCTTAGCGTTGACGCAGACAGCAATGCCGCGCCAGCGGCCTGCCAGATGCTCAGTGATAGCCAGGGCCACGCAATCGCCAGCCAACCCACTACTGTGACAACGATCAGCCCAATGAGCATCCGCAGGGAGAGTAGAAGATACCCGGCCCCAATCAGGAGGAAGATGAGGTGCGCGGTACGAAGTGCGTTCTGTGACAAAGCAAGGTGCAGCAGGCCGTTGGTCAACACGATTCCGGAGATGAGTCCCGACCACACCGGCGCCCCAATGCCGGACGACCATCGCCGTTTGAGCAGACCATGAACACCCAGCATGAACAAACCAGACAGCAACGCGACAGGGAAGGTCACTGCGCACGACGCTGGTGTAAATATGGCATAGAAGAGTGCATAGAGGATGTACAACCCGCTGAGAATCAGGGTAGTGACCACAAGACCTTCCCACCTGATCTGCTCGACATCAGGTGGGCTCGAGCAATCTGTGGGAGGTGCAGACACCAGCGGACGCGAGCCTACGCGACCCCGCTCCTCCGATGTGTCGTGGTTATCCATGATCACTCGTCAAGTATCCCGTGAATGCGCTAATGTCATTATACAGTCTGGACACACAGTCCGCCATTTTAGTCAGGTTTCGGTAAGGTTACAGTTTGATGGAGCATAGTGTTGGGAGAAGCCAATCCGACACTATAATGGAGACGAGGCCATCCGTTGGATCTGGAGGCACATGCGCTTCCGGGGGAGACACATGAAGACATTGCTCATCGCACGGCACGCCAAGTCCAGTTGGCAGCGGGATGACATCCCTGACTACGACCGTCCGCTAAAGGGGCGCGGCAAGCGCGACGCACGAACGCTAGGACTGCATCTCCTCGAGCAGGAGCTGATGCCCCAACTGATCATCAGTTCCACAGCTAAACGCGCGCGGCAGACCGCCAAGCTGATCGCCGAGGCCGCCCAGTATGAGGGGGACATCCTTCTGGAGCCGACGCTCTATGAAGCAGGCCCGATGGGCTACATCAAGGCGCTTCAGAGCATCGACGAGAGCTATCAGCGCGTGCTCCTGGTCGGCCATAACCCGGGGCTGGAGGTGTTACTGGAGGTGCTCACCGGTGAAGCACGATGGCTTACGACAGCGGCGTTGGCCTGGGTCGAGCTACCGATCTCCGCCTGGTCCGAAATTCAGGAGTACGTGGGGGGGCGGCTCGTCAGCGTGTGGTCTCCGAAGCAAGGTCAAGGCACCGAAGCAGGTACGCTGTAGGGCCCACCGGCAAGGTCATCCCAATACTCCTTGCTGTCCAACCCACCGTAAGAGAAGATGACATGGCCCTGGGCACCTTGCGCACGAGCAGTCTCAATTCGCCAGGCGATGTCTTCGAAGTTCGCGTATGAGCCACCAATGCCTGGGTAGACCGGGCGACCACCACTGTCAGTGACGAAGTCCGCCATCAGAACAAACCACCTGAGCGCGTAGTCGCTCTCTCCCCCATACAGCATCGGTGCAATCGCGTCGACAGCCCCGCTTGCCAACCAACCCTTTGAATCCTGGAAGTAGTCCGAATAGCCTTCGCTGAGGCCCC